>JAYQWJ020000499.1:0-4849 GCA_035829175.2 Candidatus Albibeggiatoa psychrophila | reverse complement strand
TTTTTATAAACCATAAGTAAAATCTATGGACACGTAGAATTATTCAAATTGTGTTTTATGCTTAACCCTTGTTAAATGTGACAAAGCAGTGACAATTTTAGGTTTTGTGAGACTTTCCTAACCTAAGTTAAATAATTAACGCTTTTTCTTATCATATCACTCAATAACAAGAGGTTGCATCTTATGGCAAAAACCAGTCAAGCCGCAAAACCTCTACCGAAATTTGAAGACCACAGTAAACAAGAAACCAAGTACACCACCTGCTACATGTGTGCTTGTCGTTGTGGCATCAAAGTGACGATAGAGGACAATAAAGTTCGTTTTATCCAAGGCAATCGTGACCATCCTGTCAACCACGGTGTGTTGTGTGCCAAGGGTAATGCGGGGATTATGAAACAACAATCTCCAGCAAAATTGCGTAAACCTTTATTAAGAAAGCAAAATGCTGAACGTGGTCAAGCCGAATTTGAAGAAATCTCTTGGGATAAAGCCTTAGATATTTTAACCGAGCGTTTACAAAAAATTCGTGAAACTGACCCGAAAAAACTCGCCTACTTCACGGGTCGTGACCAAATGCAAGCCCTCACAGGATTATGGTCAAGCCAATTTGGTACGATTAACTGGGCGGCACACGGTGGATTCTGTTCCGTCAACATGGCAGCGGGTGGTTTATACACCATGGGTCATGCGTTCTGGGAATTTGGCGACCCCGATTGGGATAGAACCAAATACTTTATGATGTGGGGTGTGGCAGAAGATCACGCTTCCAATCCTATCAAAATCGGTATCGAAAAATTAAAACGCAATGGCGGTAAATTCGTTGCAATCAACCCTGTGCGTACAGGTTATCAAGCGGTTGCAGATGAATGGGTCGGGATTCGCCCCGGAACAGATGCCATGCTTGCCTTGTCAATGATTCACGTCTTATTGCAAAACGAACAATTTGATTGGGAATTCTTAATCCGTTACACCAACGCGCCATATTTAGTGGTCAACACACCGGGACAAAAAGGTGACGGTCTGATTTTACGCAATGAAGACGGACAAGCATTAGCGTGGGATTTGGATAAAGAAGATTTTGTTGATGCAACCCAAATCGACATTAAACCTGCATTATTCTGGGAAGGCAAAACCGCTGAAGGTACGCCTGTTCGCACTTCAATGAGTATTTTAGCCGAGAAATATTTAGACAGCGAATACTCGCCTGAAAATGCAGAAAAAGTCTGCGGTGTGCCTGCGGAACAAATCGAACGTTTAGCGTTAGAAATGGCACATATTGCGTTTAAAGAAACCATTACCGTCGATGTGGAATGGACAGATTGGGCAGGTCGTAAACATGATAAATTCATCGGTCGCCCTGTGTCTATGCACGCGATGCGCGGAATTTCAGCTCACTCAAACGGTTTCCAAACTTGTCGCGCCTTACATTTCTTACAAATTTTATTAGGCACAATTGACGTTCCGGGCGGTCATTTAGCTAAAGCCCCATATCCAAAACACATCCCACCGGGTATCAAGCCTGCGAAAGATTGTGCGCCAAACACGCCATTAAGTTCTCCGCCTTTAGGTTTCCCAACTTGTCCAGAAGATTTAGTCATTGATGAAGACGGTAATCCTAAACGGATTGATAAAGCCTATTCATGGGATGCGCCGATGTCCAGTCATGGCATGATGCACATGGTGATTACCAATGCGTGGAAAGGCGACCCGTACCGAATTGACACTTTAATGATGTTTATGGCGAATATGTCGTGGAACTCGACTATGAATACGTCTGAAATCATGAAAATGTTAGCGGATAAAGATGAAGATGGTGAGCATAAAATCCCATTTATCGTCATTTCTGATGCGTTCCATTCTGAAATTGTCAACTACGCAGATTTGGTGTTGCCTGATACGACTTATTTAGAACGTTTCGACACGGTTTCGATGCTTGATCGTCCGATTTCTGAACCTCATGCGGCGTGTGATTCGATTCGTCATGCGGTATTGACTCCTGATCGTGATGTGCGTCCGTGGCAAGAAGTGCAAGTTGATTTAGCAACCCGTTTGAAATTCCCCGCATTTACCAATGAAGACGGTACGCCAAAATTCAAAGATTACAAAGACTTCATTATTAATTATGAAAAATCTCCCGGTATTGGTTTCTTGGCAGGTTGGCGCGGTAAAGATGGTAAGAGCCATTTGCGCGGTGAACCGAATCCAAATCAATGGGAAGCGTATATTGAAAATGGTGCGTTCTTTAAATATGAGTTGCCAGAACACATGCGGTTCTATCGTTTTGCCAATAAAGATTATTTAGAAATGTCGAAAGAAGTGGGCTGGAATGGTTCGGCTGACCAAATCGTGATTGAGTTGTATTCTGAAACTTTGCAGCGTTTCCGTTTAGCGGGTCAAGGTTTATATGATGGCCCAATGCCAACTAAAGAAGAGCATAAACAACGCTTAATAACTTATTTCGACCCATTGCCATTCCATTACACACCATTGGAAGAGCAGCGGATTGATACTGAAGAATATCCATTCCATGCGGTGAATCAACGCCCAATGTATATGTATCACTCTTGGGATTCGCAAAATGCGTGGTTACGCCAAATTACCGCGCAAAACTATTTATTCATGAATCGTCAAAAAGGCGAGGAAATGGGTATTGAGGATAAATCATGGGTTTGGGTTGAATCTCATAATGGCAAAATCCGTGTGCAAATAAAATTGATGGAAGGGGTTGAGCCTAATACGGTTTGGACGTGGAATGCGATTGGTAAACAGTCGGGCGCGTGGGGTTTGAAACCTGATGCGGATGAGTCACAAAAAGGCTTCTTGATGAATCATTTGATTTCTGAATTGTTGCCACCCAAACAAGGTGAAATGGAGATTACCAACTCTGATCCAATTACGGGGCAAGCAGCTTGGTATGACTTGAAAGTGAAAATTTATCCAGCGCATGAAGGTGATGAAGGTAGCGATCCACAATTTGCAACCATTAAACCGATTCCAAATGCGACAACACCTGACCATGTTAAACAGCATAAAGGTCAAGACGTAGGTCGTTATCAAACCCATGAGGCGGTGAATTTAAAACGTCCTTTAGGGGATATTTTGACACGGGGTAAGAAGTAGCGACTTGAGGGAGTTCAAAACTAAGTTAACTCGTTACTGCGCTCCGCGTGGTAATGCAGTTTAGACGCTCCGCGTCGTGAGTTTAAAACGCAGAGCGTTTAAGCTGTATTCCAACGGAGACCGTTGGAACAAGTTGCCAAGCCAAGCTTAAGCTTACGTTTTGAAAACCCTTGGAAAGCATAAAAATTTTCAGATGTATCGCGTTGACAAAATCCGCCTACATCAAAGCCATTTCTGAGGTCAACACAAATGAAATTAGGTTTAGTGATAGATTTAGACGTTTGCGTCGGGTGTCATGCCTGCGCCGTCGCTTGTAAACAATGGAATACATCGGGTACGACGGGTGCGTTATCCGATTATGAGCCTTATGGCAAACAGCCCAGTGGTGTGTGGTTTAATCGGGTGCGTAACTTTGAAGTTGGCGATTATCCGAATAATAAAACCATCAATTTCCCCATGTCATGTATGCACTGTGAAGATGCCGCGTGCGTCACCGTTTGCCCAACAGGCGCATCATACAAACGTGAAGAAGATGGGATTGTTTTAGTCGACCAAGACAAGTGCATGGGTTGTAACTACTGTTCATGGGCTTGCCCTTACGGTGCGCGTGAATTGGATAGAGTCAGCGGCACAATGAAAAAATGTACATTATGTATTGACCGCATTTACGACCAAGAACTTGAACCGATTGACCGTCAACCGTCTTGCGTAATTACTTGCCCATCTCATGCGCGTTACTTTGGTGATTTTGAAGACCCGAATTCTGAGGTCAGCACCATCGTGCGGGAACGTGGCGGCCGTACTTTAATGCCTGAATTAGGCTACAACCCAACCAATAAATATTTACCTCCTCGTGTTGCACGCCCAGTTCCGACTGATGATGTCAAAATGGACTTGGTATCTAAAGTTAAGAATTGGGTCAACAAAGCGATTAGCAAATAAGGAGCGTACTCATGCACCCCGCATTTTCAGTTATCTTTTTTACCGTCACATCAGGTTTAGGCTACGGCTTAATGACCTTGGCAGTTATTGCACAATTGACAGGTTTTGGCGGCATCAGTGAGCAAAGCGTGTTAATTGCTGGCATTGCCTCATTGATTTTTATCACCTTGGGTTTGTTGTCTTCAACTTTGCATTTAGCCAATCCTAAAAATGCCATCCGCGCATTCAGCCGTTTTCGTACTTCATGGTTATCGCGTGAAGGCGTGTTTGCAGTATTGTTCTATCCATTTGCATTGATGTTTTTATTCTGCATTTGGAAAGTCAACTCAGGCGAACATGAAATGGGTGTCGGCGGTATGGTTGCAGGTGTGATTGCCGCAACATTAGCGATGGTGACGATTTTCTCAACAGGAATGATTTACGCTTGTTTGAAAACCATTCGTCAATGGAATACTGCTTTAACACCCGCCAATTACATGACTTTGGGCTTAATGTTAGGCGCGTTATTTTTAGCATCATTACAAGCCACGGCTCAAACTTTAAACCTTGCAATGGCATTGATCGTATTTGCTGGCGTGATGAAGTTGATGTATTACGCTTGGATTAATGAACCCACTGGCTCAACGATTAACAGTGCCACAGGTTTTACTAACGGCAAAGTACGGATTTTAGAACCGGGACATACGGCAGATACTTTCTTGACTCATGAATTTGGTCATACTGTATTGCCTTCTAAATCGTTTATCTTACGCAGCTTAGTGTTTATTTTCGGTTTCATCGTGCCATT
>JAYQWJ020000498.1:0-3106 GCA_035829175.2 Candidatus Albibeggiatoa psychrophila | reverse complement strand
GGTTAATATTTTATGGCTTATGGAAAAAGTTGAAATAGCCAATCACTACATTTTCAAACGAAATTTATCATATAAACCCATGACTTTGCGTACATAGTTTTTGGTTTCTTTGTAAGGAGGAATTTTATTACCATAACGTTTAACCGCATTTTCTCCAGCATTATAACTTGCCAAAGCTAAACGCAAATCATTGTTAAATAAGTCTAATAAAAAATTCAAATACTGCGCACCGCCATATATGTTTTCAGAAGCATTAGTGCGGTCAGAAACACCGAAACGTTTTGCAGTTCCCGGCATCAATTGCATCAAACCCACAGCCCCTTTAGGAGATTTTGCTCTGGGATTATAAGCTGACTCGGTTTGAATTACGGCATGTAATAAGGCGGCTTCAACGCCTGTTAAATCCGCGACATTGTTCACCATAGAATAATATTTTTTGTATTTTTTAGACATCACGTCATAAGCAGAATATTGACCGCCTGCGGAAGGAATAATGCTGTCTAAACCTGAGTAAATCAATTTATATTTGGCATTTTTAGGCGCATCAGCTAAATGAACTGTGCCTTCTTTATCAATAAAACGATAAATTCGTACTGAGCGCAGATTGAGATTAGGACGCTTGATTTTTACACTTTTACCATTATTGCCTGTAATCGGATGATCTGTGAAATGAACCACCCCTTTTGAGTCAATATAACGATAAACGTCTGTAGCGGCGACTGCATTTGTACAGAGTGTAATGAATAGCAGGATTAAACTAATTTTATTCACGATGTTCTCCGTGTAAAATTTAGAGCGATGATAAGAACGATTCATACCTGTCGAACTCATCATCCTCCAAATAAAAATAATAGTCTATTTTTTATCCTTAAGAACGGACTAAACCTTGCTCGACTTGGTCACGAGTGGCTTTGTCAGTTAATAAGAGAATTAATTCTAAAGCGAAATCCATTGCAGTACCCGGTCCGCGTGAAGTCACGACTTTTCCATCACATACAACAGCTTGTTCTAATAAAAATTGGGTGCTGGGTAATTTCGTTGCATCTAAAGCACCGGGATAATGCGTGGCTTTTTTGTCTGCCAATAAACCCGCATCTCCTAGCACTTTTGGTGCAGCACAAATTGCCGCCGTATATTTGCCTTGTTGTGCCATGTCTTTTAACAATTGATGGATACGCGCATCATCATTTAAATGGTCTGCACCCGGTAAACCACCCGGTAGGACAATCATGTCAAAATCTTGCTGCAACGCGACATCAAGCGTGGTATCTGGCACTAGCGTCACCCCACGACTGGCTTTCACAGGCTGTTGATCTAAACCTGCTGTCACAACATTAATTTCAGCACGACGTAATAAGTCAATGATAGTAACTGCTTCTAACTCTTCACAACCTTGAGCCAATGGGACGAGTACGCTAGGCATTTGATAAACTCCTATTAACGGTTGCTTTCAATGATATTCAAGCCTTTTAATAAATTAAGGGCTTCATGTAAGGCATAATCATCAGCCGCAAGATTTTCTGCTTCTTTTTTAGCATCTTCTGCTTTTTGTTCAGCCGTTTTATCGTTAGATAAGTGACCCACTAAGTCTGCTTCTTTTAGACCTTCGTCATCTACCTTCTTCACTTTGGCAATTTCTACATGACTCAATTCAATGTCTGGTTTAATGCCTTCCGCTTGAATTGAACGACCTGCTGGTGTGTAGTAACGCGCGGTGGTTAATTTTAAGGCTGCATTGTTATTCATCGGTAAAATGGTTTGTACTGAGCCTTTACCAAAAGTTTTGTTGCCCATAATGACAGCACGTTTGTGGTCTTGTAATGCGCCTGCGACAATTTCTGAAGCCGATGCTGAGCCGCCGTTAACCAATACAACAATAGGTGCACCATCAATTAAATCACCAAGTTGGGCTTTAAAGGTGAAAGAAGAATCGTCAACACGACCTTCGGTATACACAATTAAACCTTTGTTTAAAAACGCATTGGATACATCAACGGCTGCATTTAATACGCCACCGGGATTGTTGCGCAAATCTAAAACTAAGCCATCTAACGGGGTTTTATTTTCTTTTTTCAATTCAGCAACGGCTTTTTCTAAATCTTCACCTGTATGGGCTTGAAAATGGCTTATACGCACATAAGCATAGTCTTTATCTAACATGCGACTTTTAACACTTTTGACTTGGATAATGTCACGGGTAATTTCAATTTTTAGCGGCTTGTCTTCGGTTTCACGGACAATGGTGAGTATGATTTTTGTACCCGGTTTGCCGCGCATCACTTTGACCGCATCCATCAACGTCATGCCTTTAACGGGCGTATCATCCAAACGGATAACGAGATCGCCTGCTTCTACACCTGCTCGTTGCGCGGGGGTATCATCAATCGGCGAGATGACTTTAACAAAACCATCTTCCATACCAACTTCGATACCTAAGCCACCAAATTCGCCTGTGGTGCTGGTCTGCAATTCCATGAACGCATCGGAATCAAGATAATTTGAGTGAGGGTCTAAACCTGATAGCATTCCTTTGATGGCATTTTCCAACAATACGCTATCTTCAACATCTTCAACATAGTTTGATTTAATACGATGAAAAACTTCAGTAAATGCACGTAATTCTTTGAATGGAATAACTTGGGTAATATCATTCGCTTGCTCGCGATTTGCTAAAACACTACCACCAACGGCAATCAGCGTTCCCAACATCGCACCAATCAGTAAACCTGGAACATGGCGTAATAATGCAGACATATTGTTCTCCGTGCTTTCGCACTGACATCAAAAATAACAAAAACTGTTAGGGATATAAGCTATTTACACAAAGCTGTCAAGTTTTAAGTGTTGGATAGCAATCTCGCTTTTGTATGAAAAATAGTAAGTCACGTTTTTATGAAGTTTGACATCCTCCCCGCCCTAAAGGACGGGGATTCCTAACAGTATTATGCCGTTAAGAGTGGGTATGTATCGCTAGCACCCACAAGTTCCTGTTTCACAGTCGAAACCAATGTTTCAACTCCACAGGCTAACACCCGATGTCCTCGGGCTAATACATTCAAAGCACCAACTAAGTCAGCGTTTTGGTTGTATCCGCATTCAACACATT
>JAYQWJ020000497.1:0-5266 GCA_035829175.2 Candidatus Albibeggiatoa psychrophila | reverse complement strand
TAATTGTTAATTGTTAATTGTTAATTGTTAACGATATAACCAAACCCGCATCAAAGACATCAATTTATCCGTATCAACAGGCTTAGATAAATAATCATTTGCACCCGCATCGATACATTTGGCTTTATCACCTTTCATTGCTTTTGCGGTTAGCGCGATAATCGGCAATTTACGGAAACGGGCTTGACTACGAATCTTCTGCATGGCTTCGTAACCGTCCATTTCGGGCATCATAATATCCATCAACACAATATCAATCGCACTATCTTCATCTAAAGTTTGCAACGCCTCTTTGCCATTCATTGCTACGATGACTTCCATATCTTTATCTTCTAAAACAGTCGCTAAGGCAAAAGTATTACGTGTATCATCATCCACAACCAGCACTTTTTTACCTTTTAAAACCGCCTCTTTATCATGCACCATTTGCAACATCTGGCGTTTTTCAGCGGGTAATTTATCTTCAATCTGATGTAAAAATAAGGTCGCTTCATCCAATAGGCGTTCAGGAGAACGTACCGCTTTGACCGTTAACGCACCCTCAAATTTAGCAAGCTGTTTTTCTTCATCGATGCTTAACTCTCTTTCAGCATATAAAATGACAGGAATCTTGCGCAAACTCTCTTCCAACACTAAACAATCTAATAAACGCAGACCCTTTGCTTGCTCAACATCCACATCCAATACGATACAATCACACTCGGTTTGTTTTAAAATTTCTATAGATTCATCTACTTGATTGGCAATCAACGACTCAACAGATTCACCACCAACAATATCTAAAATCCGTGTGCCATGTTCTTTTTGATCCACGATAATCATAATAGTGCGGATATCTTTATCAATAAAATGTTCAATTTTACGGAACGCATTGCCCAATTCATCCATACTTACAGGTTTAAGTAGATAGCCGATTGCACCCATGCGCCGCGCATCATTGCCATGCTCAGAGCCAGAGACAAAATGAACGGGAATATGACGGATTTCAACATCTGATTTCAACTGTTCCATGACCGTAAAGCCATCTACATTTGGCAAACCAACATCTAAAATAATGGCATGAGGTTTATATTGTTTCGCCAATTCAAAGCCTGCCTGACCATCTTCTGCCACAATACATTTAAAATCTTTTTCACGAGATAATTCCATCAAAATCTTGGAGAAATTACGATCATCTTCGATAATGAGGATCACGCGATCTTTAGGGTGTAATTTATCTCTGTCATCTTGTACGGTAGGTGCTTTTGCAGCAGAAATCAGTTTGGATTTTTGGGGTTGCGGTGTCACTTCAGCAATTGGCTCAACAAGCTCGATTATTTTTTGCTGAGTCTGCGCTGATGATAAGCTCATATCTTGCAATTCATAGTCAGGCTCATAATCTGGCATAACCGCAACGGGTGCGCCTTCCGCTTGTTCAACCATATCTGCCAAATACAGCGTAAAAGTGCTACCTTTGTCAACTTCACTGATTAACTCAATTTCGCCTCCAAGTAAACGTGACAATTGACGTGAAATAGAAAGTCCCAAACCTGTACCGCCAAAACGACGGCTAGTGCTGCCATCAGCTTGCTGGAAGGCTTCAAAAACAGCTCTTTGTTTGTCTTTTGGAATCCCAATACCGCTATCAACCGCACTAATTGCAAGCATATTTTTTGTTGACAGTTTGTTCGTGCGCAAAAACTCGTTATCTTTTGGCTGATAAATTTCAACTTCAACTCCGCCATGTTCAGTAAATTTAAACGCGTTGGATAATAAATTGGTGATAATCTGACGAAAGCGTTGGGTGTCAGTATGAATATATTTTGGTAAATGAGGATCAAGGTTAATATGGAATTGCAAACCTTTTTTCTCTGCAACATGGTGGAATTTACTTTCTAAGTTAAATGCAAATTCAGACAACACGACTTGTTCAACATTGACTTCAATTTTGCCCGCTTCAACTTTAGATAAATCCAGAATATCATTAATTAAATCTAGCAAATCTGAACCTGAATCATGAATTGTTCGCGCATATTCCACTTGTTTGTCATTTAAAGTTTTGGCTTTATTTTCTGTAAGCAACTGCGCCAAAATTAGCATACTATTCAATGGAGTACGCAACTCATGCGACATATTGGCTAAAAATTCAGATTTGTAACGGCTTGCTATTTCCAGTTCTTGAGCCTTGGCTTCGATTTCAACTTGGGTTTTCTCTAAAACTTCATTTTTCTTGTGAATTTCAGATTTTTGTCGTTCTAAATCTTGAGTACGTTCTTCCAATTCTTCATTGGTTTGACGCAGTTCTTCTTGTTGTGATTGCAATTCTTCTGACTGGCTTTGTAATTCTTCGGTTTGAGCCTGCGATTGTTGCAGCACTTCTTGTATTTTGGTTCGAGATTCTGCCGTATTGACTGCAATTGCAATGATAGGCATGGTTTGATTTAACCACTCTAATTGAATAGCCGTAAATTCACTAAAACTACCAATCTCAATAATACCGCGCACTTTATCTTCATAAATAAACGGTAACACGATAATATTATGCGGTTTTGCATGACCTAAACCCGATTGGATTTGAATGTAATCATCAGGCACTTCTTCCATAATAATGGTTTGCTTTTCCAAGGCGGCTTGCCCAACCACTCCTTCACCCATTTTGTATTCATTTGAAAAGTTTTTGCGATGTGTATAACCATAACTGGCGATTAGACGTAGAGAAACATTATCTTTATCAGTAAACCGTTCAACAGCAAGATAAAATACCCCCACTTGTGCTTTTAGATATTGTGTGAGGAAAGTAATAATATTTTTTGCGAGATTATTAATATTTTGCTCGCCACTCATACTATTATTGAGTTCTGTTTGTCCTGTTTTTAACCAATCCTGAATCGCATTTTTGGTAGAAACCGTGCGCAACATCTCTGTCATATTTTGTAATGCTGAACCTAATTGATCTTGTTCAGATAACAGTACAATATCTTTTTCGTAATCACCTTGAGCAATCGAATTCGCCTGTTTAATTGTATTTTTAAAGCCTTTAGTCAAAACTTGAGCTGAAACGGTTAATTCTGAAATTTCATCATTGCTATGCAATTTGAGTTCGGTTTGCAGTACTTTACCTTGAGATAAAGCTTTAAGGTGCTGTTTCAATTGTAAAATTGGCGTTAATATATTATTGGTAAAACGATGTGCAACCCATAAAACCATGAGAATAACAAGAATGATTGAGAATAGAAAAATGTACTTGAATAATTCTACTTCTCGCAGTGCAGTTTTAGCATCGGTCTGTTTTATCAGAGTCCAATAATCCTTCTCTGTATCCAATAATTTTATCTGGGAAAAAGTGGAAATTAGTTTGTTTTCTAGTAAGATACCTTGCTCTTTATCAGTGACAGCCATAGCTAAACTAGGATTGTATTGCTTTAAAAAATGGTCTTTATGTTCAGCATAATTAGTGTGATAAACAATACGCCCAAAGTTATTAAGTAATATATATTTAGAATAGACCGTATCTTGTTGAATTTTTTCCTGTTGATACAATATATTTAAAATAATATTAGCATTTAAGGTGATGGAAATAACCCCCTGTTTCTCGCCATTTTTATTGACAATTGGCATTGAATAGCGCAGTAAAAATACCTCTTCATTCATCAGAAAGGCATGGTAACTCTCAAAATTAATTTCATTTTCACTAAGGTTTATTGCTTGAGTAAAGTAGTTCTCATGTTTGACGTTTTCTAGCGTATGGGACAATGTAACTTTTTGCTTCTGTGAAAAGCCAGTTATTTCAACCTCAAATAGTTCATTTCCTTCTAAATCAATTATTTGCAGCGAATGATATAAGCCTTTTGCATTCATGAGCGAAGAAAAAGCATTGCGCATATCTCGCCACCAAGATTTGGTTTTGTATGGTTCGCCAAGGTAATACCAAGTGATGTAGCGTTTTAGTGCATAAAAATCTTCAAATAAAACTAAGTCATTCGGCACGTTTTCAACTACATCATTGAATTTATTGGTTAAAGTTGAAATGTTGTCTCTATCTTTTTCTAATATATTATCAGTTAAAGCTTGAACATTGCTTTGATAGGTGTAATAGCCAAGAAAGCTAAAAGGGACGACAGTCAAGACTAAAAAGACCAAACTAAGTTTAGTTTTAAGATTTAATCGCATTATTGGTCTAGCCTTTTAATTAATAGAATCAATCAATTGTATCTTGCGTACACACCAACCTAACACTTGTTCAACATGAGGGGGCTGCATGTCCGTGTAGCGTTCTGCTACGGGTGTGAGTGCATATTTGAGACCCAAATGCGCCTTAATTGTTTGTAACTCAGCTAAAATAACGCCTGTCATTGCAAATACATTACTTGGCTTAATTTTCTTATTTTCTGGTCTTAATAGTGCAAAATTGATTGATTCTACACCCGTTACTCTTTGAATTCTGAGAATTTCAGTCATGAGATGTTCAGCAGTATTATAGCTTTCCGTCGATGTTGCCTTTTTATTTTTAGGAGGTGGAATAGTCGTATTGGTAATGTCTAACGCATCTAATATGGTATGAATGTCTTCTGAAATACGCATTGTTTGAGCAAAGACAAAAGAAGGTGTAATCGCTTTCCCTAGTAATAAATCCAATTCGGCGGAAATATTGCTAATAAAGTTAAAACTATCAACGACTTTAATGTTGATAAATTTTTTTTCAGTGATTTCAATACTGGGGATATCAAGCGCATATTTCATAATTTTAAGCTCAGTTAGAATCCTCAAAATTTGTTCATATACGATAATAGGTGGAGGATTTTTACGAGGCTCGCGTGAAGACACTGCAATATAAGGCAGCCCATTTTTTTCACGTAATAGATTGATTTTCATCAAGACTTCATAGGTTTTGTGCCACATATGACGTGGATAAAGCTCCATGCTTACTTTGCTTGGTTTGATTTGCGTTGTTATCTGAAAAAACTGCTTTAATATTTTTATTTCTTCATTGATGATATAAAGTTGAGCATATACTTCGTTTGGAGTGGTTTTATAACCTTGGTAGTTAGTTACTGCTGAAACGCTAAAAGACCAAAAAAACAGTAATAATAAGATATATTTTTGCATGGTTAACATCCATTCATAACACGCACAGTGTTTAAATTAAATTTTATCAGTTCCATATTACGCAAGAAAAATAGGCTAAGCAAGTCTCTAATTTTGACTCTTGCTTTATGACTCGTTGCAAGGATAATTTCTTCATAAAAACAGCCTTATTAGCCAAATGATAATATGTATAATAATCAAT
>JAYQWJ020000496.1:0-9758 GCA_035829175.2 Candidatus Albibeggiatoa psychrophila | reverse complement strand
ATACGCTCATGCAGTACAGAACTTAAAGGCTTTGCATAAGCTCTGTTTCATAGCTATAATTATGCAAAAAGGGATTGGTCTATGCAAATTAATAATGATAGCAGTGTGGTGGTGCGCCATTATCAAATAATATATTGAATAACAACCACACTAAACAGGCTTTGCCTGTTGCGCTTATATCTCCGCCCTGAAGGATGGTGTTTTACGCGCTGTTTGGGTAAATATTTTAATGCCATTCATTTTTAGGAAGACATGATGCCTTCTTTTGATATTGTTTCTGAGGTCAATGCACATGAAGTTGCTAATGCTGTTGACCAAAGCAATCGTGAATTAGCCACGCGATTTGATTTTAAAGGCTCAGATGCCAAAGTAGAACATAATGAAGATAATCTGACTTTACTTGCAGAGACGGATTTCCAACTGCAACAAATACAAGATATCTTGCATAAAAAAATGACAAAACGTGGGATTGATATTTTGTCTTTGGATGTTGGTAAACCAGAATTACAACACAAATCAGCCAAACAAGTGATTAGCATTAAACAAGGTGTTGATACGGATACGGCAAAAAAAATTGTAAAATTGGTAAAAGACACCAAATTAAAACTACAAGCATCGATTCAGGGTGAGCAAGTGCGCGTCACTGGTAAAAAACGTGATGATTTGCAACAAGCCATGGCGATTCTGAAACAGCAAAAATTAGGATTACCGCTACAGTTTATTAACTTTCGAGATTAGGAGCTTTACATGCGTTTTGTATTATTCAGTTTATTACTTGCGTTTTCTAGTATTAGTTGGGCAGATGATGTGCCTAAAGCAGTGCACGATACATTAAAAAGTTTAGTCAGTGTCCCAAATATTGATATTGATGTGACTAAATCACCTATTACAGGTTTGTATGAAGCGACAATCGGCACAGAAGTGGTGTATGTCAGTGAAGATGGTAAATATCTGATTGTAGGCGATATTCGTGATACTACAACTCGTGAGAATATTACAGACCGTAAGCGTAATGAATTACGAGTAAAAAGTTTGACTGATATACCTGATGCAGAAACGGTTGTTTTTGCGCCTAAAGGTGAAATAAAATATACCGTTGATGTGTTCACCGATGTTGATTGCCCTTATTGTGCTCGGTTACATCGTGAAGTGCCTGAATTAAATAAAAATGGCGTAAAAGTGCGTTATTTAGCTTTTCCACGTTCAGGCATGCAATCAAAAACTTACAATACAATGCAATCAATTTGGTGTGCAGATGATCGTCAACAAGCGATGAGTGATGCTAAAGAAAACAAAAGCATTGAGACTAAAACTTGCAAAAACCCAATTTCTAAGCAATATCGTTTAGGTCAACAAGTTGGTGTTTCTGGTACGCCTGCAATGGTTCTACCTAATGGCGAATTATTACCGGGTTATTTACCTGCAAGCAAATTAATTGCTTATTTGAAAGGTGAGCTAAACTCATTTCGCTAGGCTTGATAAAAATTGCCAATGCTGATTGAATAAAGGTTGATTCTTGCTCCCAAACCCAGTTTGGGAGTATTCTTTTTTACAAAGCCTTATTAAATCAATGAGTAATAATATAAAACCTAGAGCTTGCTTTATCTTAGTGGGTCACTGGCAAAACAAGTTTTGCACTCCTTTTGCTACCATTAGCAATCAATTTTCCTGTTGAATTCTGTTGATTTTTGGATCATCCCAATCACCAATCACTTGATATTCATAATATAAATTTTTCTCAATTTCCTGCTGCAACATTTTTTGAATAATCAACGCCACTGCCCCAACCCCTAAACCACCAACTAAAGTACCCGCCACAGGTAAAGTATTTGAAACATGAGGAATAACTTTAACTGTTTGATTATAATATTCTTCTACAAAATTGGTTTGACCCTGCATTTCAACATGCGCCACAGGACTTTGTAATATCATCTTGTTAGTATTTGCAATCCCATCCTTAATATCAAATTCACCGACAATACTTTCAAAACGTAAACCTTTATCCGTAATATCTCGAAAATCAAGCAACAAACGTTTAGGCAAAATCAATACATCAAATAAACCAAACACCCGCCCCACACCGGGATCAACATCAACAATCTCACCTTGAGTCATCAATAATCGCAAATGTCCTCGCATGGTTTTCAAGTCGAAATCATCAAAGCCACCATTCCAATGCACATCTAACAAACCTTCCGTAAAACCTTGTTCTATAGGTGGTTTTTGATAACCCAAACGTTTTAATAACTGTCCTGTATTCGCACTATGCAATTTAACTTCTAACTGACTATGTGCTTTTTGCGGCTGATATGTCCATAAACCTTTGGCTTGAATATTTAAGCCTTTTGCTTTTGCTTCAAAAAGTTCTAATTCCCAGCCTTTTTCATGCGGTTTTGCATATAAATTAACATTTCCCAAATCTTTATTGCTAAAGTTAAGTTGGTCAATATGTGCTGAAACTTCTGGAAATTCAAAGGGATTAGTTAATATTTTAGATTCATAATCTGCGTATTGTTTCTGTGGTTGTTGCATATTCAAATATTGCAGTTTTACATTAACTTTGTCTTTTTTCGTGTGATATTGAAGTTGTCCTAAAATGGCTTGGCTTTTAACAAAAATGCGCCATAGTGAATCTCTATGAGTTAAAGTTGTTTCAACCTGCTTAAACTGTTGTGTCCATAATCCTAGCTGCTCTAATCTAAGTTTAATATCAATAGGTAACAAGGGGCTATCACCTTCACCATCAGGTAAATTATGCCAAAATTGTAACCAGTCTTTAACACTCAAATGGGTAATATGACCTTTTACATCCAAGCGGCTAGTCTTAGGTAATTGTGCTTTAGCTCTTGTTCCTATTAAAATCTGCCCTTTATGCAAATTATCACCTAATTCTAATATGCCGTTGAGCAAATCACCCAGCGATAAGATAATAATATCATTCTTATTTGTTGGGAATACAAGCTCCACAGATAAAGGTATTTTTAGCGGTGCTATTTTATTTAATGGTGCAGGTAAATACACCCCCATCCCTTGCAAATTTGATGAAAACTGAACTTTTGTATAATTTTCCTGTTTTTTATGCTCAAAATTCACAATATTAACTTGCGACTGCCAATCCGCTGTACCTTCAAAACGTTGATATAATTTTAAATCTTTCCATTGTGGTTTTATTTCAGACATTTCAAGATTAATAAAGTCTTTATCCATTTTTCCCTGAGCATTAATCTGAATATCTAATTTATCTTTTTGTTTTTCCAGTTTAAAATCTAAATTAACAGGCTGTTTCCAAAGTGTTCCTTTTAAGTTTTTTGTATGTAGTTTTTTATCTGTAAAATAGAGTTTCCCTGTTAGATTTTTGACTTGATGTCCTATAAAATTCTCTTGTAACTGGTTATTTTTAAAATCAATAGACCCTGAGATTTGATCGGGTTGATTATCTAAACCAATGACCAAATCAATATTGACCCCTACTTTACCTTTAAGTTGGATTTTTTCAGGTTCTAAATCAATTTTTTTAGACAGCGGCGTTTCATATAAAAATTTAAATACTTTTTGCGCATTTGTCTCTAATTTTCCAGAAATCAGCACTTTTTTATTATTACCCGTTAATTTTGGAATTTTCACCGAACTATATTTAAATGG
This sequence comes from Candidatus Albibeggiatoa psychrophila, assembly GCA_035829175.2. Taxonomy (GTDB): domain Bacteria; phylum Pseudomonadota; class Gammaproteobacteria; order Beggiatoales; family Beggiatoaceae; genus Albibeggiatoa; species Albibeggiatoa psychrophila. Next base: position 6,116 of record JAYQWJ020000496.1, on the reverse strand, counting down.
ACTATTAAGTAAATAAGCATGGCTTGGTGTGATAATTAACTGATTATTCGAGATTTTAAGCTTTGCAGTTAGTTTTTCTATCGGAAACCAATCTGTGGCATAATTTAATTTAATTTGTTGTGCTTTAGCTTCAAACTGAAGTTGATTCTTTTCTAATTTAAAGACCGTATTGGCAGCCCCTTTTAACTTTAAACGCGCACTGTCTAAATAACCTCCAATTAAAGCATGTTGTAACCATGTTGCTGTCTTGGCAATCTCTTGGTCTGGAATATAACGATAAATATTTTTTGCCTGTATTTTGCCTATATTGACATCCAAATTCAAATAAGGCGGTTTATTCGGTGAAATATCAATTTTCCCAGCAACCTGTATAGGTGTATCTTGTTCTTTTAGTTTAAATTTATTAAAAGTCAGTTTTAAATTTTGTAGCTGTTTTTGTAATTGAATATCGGCCTCTAATGCTTTGAAATATAAACCATGACCATACAAACTAGGTTCAATAAAATCCATATCAGCATGAGAAATAGTTATATTGGTTTTTTCTGGTTGTATCAAGACTGTACCTGATAGTTTTTTGATTTTATGCTGTTGGTATTTAAAATAAATATCTTCTAAATCAAGCTTTAACTGCCATTGTTTATTCGCGGGATAATCAAATTGAATCTGTCTTAAATGACCTTTAGTCGCAATTGATTTTAATTTATCTAAATATTCGGTATTTTTTAAAAATTTCTTTGCTAATAAAAATGTGGGTTCTAAATCTAAAAACGCTAATTTTGTCGATATATCATATTGATAGCCATTAGGATTTATAGAAAATTTTAATTGGTTGGCATCAGATATTTGAGCTGAGGTTTGAATATACAGCTGAGATAAATCAATATCAAAACCCTTGCTAATATTTGGATTTACCTCAATTTGACTGGAGAAAATAGGTGATATTTGGATTTCTTGCGGTGAAAGCTGGATTTGTCCCGTTAAATGTAATAAATCAATATTATCCCATTGGCTTATTGTTGAAAATTGTAAGGTTTGTTGTATGTCACCAATCGGCAAATCGATTTGACCTGCAATATGATTATTTTCAGCCTTTTTTTGTAAATTTAGTCCTAAACTATCAAAATATAATGGTTTCCGCTGTAATTCTTGCCAAGTCACACGCTCAATTTGTAATTGAATATCCTCTTGTTTAAGTAGCCATTTTAATAAAAAATCAGCATCCGCATTAATTGGTTCATTGGTTTGTTGAGAGGCTTCAGACTTAGCAAAACCCACAACACGTACAGAACCATCTAATTGACGATGCAAGGTTAATTGATTGATATTTAAACTGATTTGACTGGTGATTAATTGCCGTTGCAGCAGAGATGTGATCATGCTCAAGCCAACACTTACTTGAGGAATTTCAATAAAACTTTTTTTATCTGGTGAGACAAGACGAATTTGTTGTAATTCTAATGTAGGTGCACCATCTATCCAATCGGTTGAAATATCACCAATAATGATAGGTTGTTGCAACATTTCAGTTGCCCAATGTTCAATTTGAGGGCGATATTCAGATAAACGATAGAAAAGGGCAAAAAGTAGTAAAGATAGCACGCCAACGATAAGGATAATCCATAACCATAATATCCATAACCAGCGCAAAGTCACCAATCCATAACGTACCAATACACGCACAATCATTATCCAGTTGAAAAGTGTTGCTATCTTACCTTTGCAAGCAATTGAACTAAGTAGCCCAATATTTAAATTGTTAAAGTAGGAAAGTCAGATTATTCATTTAAATATACAGCCCGTCAAGCAGTTAATGTGTTTTCTATTTAAAAAGAATATAAATTATAAGTGTTTAGTATGTACATTTAGGTATTGCTTAACTAGAATAAACAGAATTTTTTTACTTCTCCTAATCTAACTTTTCATTGATAGCTTATTTACAGCATGATTATTAACTGAAAAAGGTGATTTTACTAGGTATTATTGAAAATAATAAAAATGCTTTGAAATATGACAAAAATTGCAAAATAACTAACCATTAGCATAATGCAATAAAAGTATGATATTTTTATAGTTGCCGAATGAGAATCAATCGTGAAATATTTAACAATTATTTTATTAGGCTTTGTTCTAAGTTTTTGTACTTCAGAATTAATGCCCTTGGCGTATATTCAGCAACAAGGTGAAATTAAAGTTGTGGTGTTGCCGTATACAAATTTATCGCCAGCACAAAAAAAGTTGGATATAGCGTTAATTCAAAGCTTTGCGCGACAATTGGGCGTTAAATCACGTATCATTACGGTGGCGAATACTGATGAAATGCTCAATTTATTGCAGAGACAAAAAGTGCAATTTGCAATTACGCATAATCCATTGCATAAACATTCTCAATTACGAATAACACCATTTTATCAGCAATTAGAACATTATCTGGTCCATCACCAAGAAAACCTGCTTATTCCAAAAAACATAACTCAATTCACTGAAAAACATCAAATTCAAACTAGCCAACATGTTATTTATAAAAAAATGCTGGAACAACTAAAGCTCAAGCAACCAAAGCTTAAATGGCAATCCTTCGAGACTTCCAGCAGAAATTTATTATCACGCTTAGATACACAACATTTAGTGTTGACAGATTCGCAGCAACTCGCAGCAATACGCCACTTTTATCCACAATTATCGATTGCAAGCACTGTTTCAAAACAGCAAATTGCTTGGGCATTTTTGCGTCAAACGAAAGATGACAGTTTATATCATGCAGCAGTGCAATTTATTGAACAAGCCAAATATTCTGGTGAATTGGAAAGATTGAAACAGCATTATTATGGTGAGTTAACGCTGGCTGATGATTTTAATATATTTAATATCAATAGCTTTTATAAAAATACAATCCAACGTTTACCATTGTATCGACATTATTTTGAGCAAGCGGCTTTGGCACAACAAATGGATTGGCGATTAATTGCATCTGTTGGTTATGAGGAATCGCTGTGGAATGCTGAAGCAGTGTCGAGGACGGGTGTGCGTGGTTTAATGATGTTAACCAAAGATACGGCTGCTTATTTGGGGATTGAAAATAGAGAAGACCCACTGCAAAGTATCGAAGGTGGTGCGCGTTATTTGAGAAAATTATATTCGCGTTTACCCGCTGAGATTACAGAACCTGAGCGTACTTGGTTTATGTTTGCGTCTTATAATGTGGGTTTTGGGCATGTGATGGATGCACGCATATTGGCGCAACAGGATGGATTTAATCCTAATTATTGGAGTGTGGTGAAAAAATATTTATTACTGTTATCAAAATCAAAATGGTATAAAAAAACCAAATATGGCAAAGCCCGTGGTTATGAAGCGGTGGAATATGTGCGCCGAATTCGACTTTATTATGCAATGCTAAAATTTGTCGACCAGAAAAAAATACCGCAACAAACAGTCTATTTATCTAATGGATACAAAATGCTTCCATATCAAAATCAATCAATTATCTGGTAATGAGAATAGATTTTTTCTTAATATTGTAGATTTGAAAGAAATTTGTTTTTTAGCTTTATTTTTATATACTAATCACAACAGGATAGTTCATTTATCTCGCCTGAAATTTTAATTTTTTTGTTCTTTCAGCTCTCATTCACAATTCAAATAAACCATGCTTAAGTTTACTGTTATAGATTTACTGTTTATCATGCTTGGATTCTTTTTTAAATACCGTAAAAACATTCATGTACACTCTGAGCTATCATATTACTTCAGCGTTGTTAGGACTCAGCATTGCTGGCATTATTTTATATCTGATTCGACGCGACCATTTACATACACGCCATGCCTTATGGTGGTTGTGGATTGCATCTATTATTCTTATTTTAGGCATTTATCCGCCAATTATTGACATTTTAGCTGGTTTTTTAGGGATTAATTATCCACCTACCTTGATATTTGTTTTGGGTATCGGCATGTTGTTACTCAAAGTGCTGGGCATTGATATTCATCAATCTGAATTAGAACGCCGTCAACGTCGATTGACTCAGCGTATGGCTCTGCTTGAAGAAGAAAATCGTAATAATGCGGCGAAAATCAAAAAACTCCAGCAAACAGTGGATTCTACAAAGGAATAATATGGATAACCCGTTATTAACTCAAACCCCTTTACCTGCATTTTCCAAAATTTGCCCCGAACATGTTTTACCTGGATTGGAATCAGTTTTAGCAGAAAATCGTGCAGCAATTGACGCGATCTTGGCGCAAACTGAGGCGTATAGTTGGGAAAATCTGGTATTGCCGATGGCTGAGTTAGATGACCGCTTAAATCGTTTATGGTCGCCAGTGAGTCATTTACACAATGTGCAAGACAGTGATGAATTGCGCGAAGTCTATGACCAAGGTTTGGCATTGTTGACTAACTATTACAGCGAAGTAGGGCAAAACGAGAATTTAAATAAAGCTTATCAAGCAGTTAAAGACAGTGCTGATTTTAGTCAATTGGATAATGCGCAACAGAAAGTGATTAATAATGCACTACGGAATTTTCATTTAGCAGGTGTGGATTTAGCTGTTGAACAGAAAACCCGTTGCAAACAAATTATGCAGCAATTATCCCAACTTAGTTCAAAATTTGGACAAAATGTACTGGATGCGACTCATGCGTGGAAAAAACAAATTACCGATGAATATGAGCTTGCAGGTTTGCCCGATTCGATTAAAGCCTTGTTAAAGCAAAATGCGCAACAGGAAAATCTTGACGGCTGGTTAATTACATTAGATATGCCGTGTTATCAACCTATTATGACTTATGCAGATAAGCGTGAACTGCGCCAAGAATTATATCAAGCCTTTGTCACCCGTGCATCTGAACAAAATGAAGCACAATGGGATAATTCAAGTGTAATGCAAGAAATAATGGATTTGCGCCAAGAATTAGCTAAACTGCTTGATTTTGACAATTATGCCGAATTATCGGTTTATCAAAAAATGGCAGATTCACCCGATAAAGTGTTGGAATTTTTAGATGATTTGGCACAAAAATCGAAACCTTTTGCATTGGCAGAATTAAAACAAGTCACTGAATTTGCTCAGCAGCGTGATGGTTTACAAGATTTCTCTCCTGCGGATTTATGGTATTACTCTGAAAAAGTAAAACAACAACAATATGCTATTTCTCAAGAAGAATTAAGACCTTATTTCCCATTTCCTCAAGTAGTACAAGGCATGTTTGACATTGTGCAGCGTTTGTATGGAATTACGATTGAGGCTAAAACGGATGTTGATGTATGGCATAAAGATGTGACTTTTTATCAAGTTCATGATGAAAATGGTAATTTACGCGGACAATTTTATTTAGACCCTTATGCACGGCAGAAAAAACGTGGTGGGGCGTGGATGGATGAATGCGTGATTCGCAAAAAAATAGGCGATAAGATTCAATACCCTGTGGCGTATTTAGCTTGTAATTTTACCCCGCCCGTTGACGGTCAACCCAGTTTGTTAACTCACAATGAAGTAACAACTTTGTTTCATGAATTTGGACACGGTTTGCATCATTTATTGACTCAAGTTGATTATAGTCCTATTTCTGGCATCAACGGTGTGGAATGGGATGCGGTTGAATTGCCCAGTCAGTTTATGGAAAATTGGTGCGGGGAAAAATTGGGGTTGGATTTATTTGCTAAGCATTTTGAAACGGGTGAAGCATTGCCTGATGATTTATTTAATAAATTGTATGCGGCGAAAAATTTCCAAGCGGGTTTGTTCATGTTGCGTCAATTAGAGTTTGCTTTATTTGATTTCCGTTTACACAAAGAATATCAAGCAGATACAGACATTCAAGCTTTGTTGAATAGTGTCCGTGAACAGGTTTCTGTTTTGCCACCGCCTGAATATAATCGTTTCCAGCATTCATTTTCACATATTTTTGCAGGTGGTTATGGCGCAGGTTATTACAGTTATAAATGGGCTGAAGTTTTAGCGGCGGATGCGTTTAGTTTGTTTGAGGAACAAGGGATTTTTAATCGTGAATCGGGGCAGGCATTTATGCAAAATATTTTGGAAAAAGGCGGCTCACAAGGAGCTATGGATTTATTTGTTGCATTTCGTGGTCGAGAACCGAAAGTGGATGCGTTGTT
>JAYQWJ020000495.1:0-3247 GCA_035829175.2 Candidatus Albibeggiatoa psychrophila | reverse complement strand
TTAAATCCTCATTCCAGAGCGTCAAAGCTGAATGACTACATGGAACGTAGTAACTAGAAATCATTATTTTTTAGATTACAAATAAGCTGTTATCTAACCCCACATAAAATTAAATCACCCGCTCATTACCGCCATCAATGGGCAACTGTGCACCCGTGGTTTTAGCGAATAAAGCCCCTGCCATCAAACACGCCAATTCCGCCACATCATGCGAAGTCACTTCAACCCGTAACAAATTGTTGGTTTTATACTCTTTCACACTCAAGCCATAATGTTTAGCTCGTTTTTCCAATACCTCATCCGTCCAAATCGCCGTATCAAACACCGCGTTCGGATGCAACACATTAACCCGAATTTTATCTTTCGCCAATTCCAACGCTGCTACTCGAGCCAATTGAGTCAAACCCGCTTTCGCCACCGAATAAGCCGATACGCCCGGACCGGGTGCTGGTACATTTTTAGAACCCATTATAATCACCGCAGGGTCAATACCCAACTTCAAATACGGCACACATATTTGTAATAAGGCTTGATGACTAGATAAATTAATCAGCATACTTTTATCCCAAGTCTCAGGATTCATCGCTTCAATGGTTTCACTGGGTGGAAAAATACCCGCATTGGTCACGACAATATCTAAGCCGCCGAATTGACGCACAGTTGCCTCCACCGCTTGTTGTACTTGCGCCCGCTCAGACATATCACATTGAATCCCTAAAACAGATTTATTATCAAACAATTCTACAACATCCGCGTTAATATCCAATGCAGCAACCACTGCACCTTTTGCCAGCAAACTTTCAACACATGCTTTACCAATCCCACTAGCAGCACCCGTCACCAAGGCGATTTTTCCTTGAAATTCTGGCGTGGCACTGGATTTTTTCAATTTAGCTTGCTCTAATTCCCAGTATTCCATTTCAAAAATATCTTTTTCGGGTAAAGCTTGCCATTTGCTAATTTTCTCCGCATTTTGAATTGCTTCAATCGTATGGGCTTTAATATCAGCAATAATGTTAGCTTCTTTCAAATTACCGCCAAAACTGATTAACCCGCGATTTTTCCATACTGCCCAACATGGTGCAGGATTTAAACAAGTCAACGAGCCATCATTATTACGCTCAAAATAAGCTTTGTATTCAATGACATAATCATTAACAGCGGTTTCAATATCTGTATCCAATAATAAAGGCGCACGTTTGGTACGAATCACATGATCTGGGGTTAAAGGCCCTTGAGTTGCCATCCTGTCAACTGAATCTAAACAAGCAAATTGTTGACTTGCGGCATCGGTTTCTAAACAGGCAATCACAGGCTTAGTTTTGTGTTTCGAGACTTGCTGACGGATTTGAGCTAAAGCCAAAAGATCAACATCAATTGTTGCTGAACCATTTAAACTGGTTTTGCTTTGTTTGCCCTTTAAATAAACTTCTGCATCAGCTACTAATCTAATCATGTTTTCATAACTGACTTTTGCATCATCAGAAAAGGTGAATACGCCGTGATTCATCAAAATCATGCCTTCCAAGTTTTGCCAATCAATTCCCTGACTGAGTTCGTAGATTTTTTTCGCTAATATAAAACCCGGCATCACGTAAGGAATAACCAATACTTTATCGCCGTATAAATCCTTAATATATTCCAAGCCATTAGGCGTATTAGTCAAAGTCACAACGGCATCGGTATGCGTATGATCGACAAATTTAAATGGAATAATCGCGTGTAAAATGGCTTCAACCGATGGATTCGGTGCACTGGGGTTTAACATGGCTGCCCGTTGTTCTTGCACCATTGCAGTGTCGCTTAATTCTGCCAATGCTGCCATCCGCTTCAATGTGTCCAATTTTACAGGTGCAAATCCGGGAGCTTCAATCGTTGCTAAATCCCAGCCACTGCCTTTGACATATAGCACTTGTTCGGTTTCGCCAAATAAATTAGTTGCTGTGGATTTAACTGAGGTATTACCACCACCATGTAATACTAAATTTGGGTTTTGCCCCAATAAACGAGAGCTATAAACTCGTAAGTCTAAGTCTGTAGTAAACTTTTGCGCGTCTGCCTCTACCCATAAACTATGCATTCATATTTCCTTTGTTGATTATGGTTGTCTGATGGGCAAATGTTAGCAGATTTTGATTAAAGCAATGTGTTACTCAAAGCTGTTAATTTCAGATTTTTGCTATAATAAAGACTTAATCGTTGCTCCACTTCACATTTTAAGAAGCATCCATGACGTACCCCACTGTAGACAAATCCAATATTTCTCAATCTTTTAGCCAAGCTGCTAATGATTATGAACAACATGCTTTTATCCAGCAAAAAATTGCAGAATTCCTAGTTGAGCGTTTAGATTTTATTAAGACAACGCCCAATACTGTTTTAGATATAGGTTGTGGTGCAGGGCGGATGAGCCGCCAAATCAGCCGCCGTTATCCTGATGCGATGGTGTATGGTTTAGATATCGCGTCTCAAATGGTGCAACAATCTCAACAAAATGCACCTAAACCTTGGTTATGGTACGCGCCGAAACTTAATTATATGTGTGCAGATGCGGAGCAGTTGCCGATTGCAGATAAAAGCATGGATTTGGTCATATCTAATTTAACTTTACAATGGTGTGATGTTAAAGCCGTATTTCAGGAAGTTGCACGCGTTTTAAAGCCTGATGGGGTGTTTTTATTTTCGACTTTAGGCCCTGACACTTTGAATGAATTGCGCCAAAGCTGGGCGACTGTGGATCAATATAGCCATGTTAATTTTTTCTTAGATATGCACGATTTGGGTGATGCTTTGTATCAATCAGGTTTTAAAAACCCTGTAATGGATGTGGATTGGCTGAATTTTAAATACGATTCGGTGAAGGACATTATGCAAGGTCTCAAGGTCATTGGAGCACACAATATGACACCGCAACGTCCACAAGGTTTGATGGGAAAACAGAAGTTTAAAAATATGCTGCAAGCGTATGAAACCCGTCGTACTGAGAAAGGGCTTCCTGTGACTTATGAAGTGGTTTATGGTCATGCTTTGGGACAAGTTGAACAGCCACATAATGCTCAGCAGAGTGAAGTGACAATTTCGATTGATGATATTAAGCGGTTAAATAGTGAAAGGTAAAAATGGGTAGAATTGAATTTAAAGTGTCTAATGAACGCTTATGCGCTGTTTCAGATTAAGCTGTGATTTGACAGTATTTTTAGGCGTTCTTTTTTTGCATAATATACTCCAACCACCAATACAACTTAAT
>JAYQWJ020000494.1:0-6690 GCA_035829175.2 Candidatus Albibeggiatoa psychrophila | reverse complement strand
TGGATGACCCAGCGCATTGGCGGTATTCGAGTGCGAGAGATTATGCGGGGAAAGAAGGGCTTTTGAAGGTTTGTAATGAGTGGTGAAACACGAAGCAGAGCCTCTAGGCAGTACTCCCAAATAGAATTTGGGATATTAGGAAATATTAAGCTCTTCTTGATAATATTGAGGCTGACTTGTAAGTGCTAATTCAGATTCAGAGTCTGTTGCATAACGGAAACTTTGAGGAGGAGTAAATAAATAAGGTTCTTGTTTTAAATTCTCTAAGGTAATAGGTTTCGGTAACTTCCAAACATCACGCACAAATATACCAACACCTGTAGACGCTCCCTCAAAATAAGCATCATACTCTGGTTTGGAAATAGCTGATTTGTTTTCTATTTTTTTCCATAACCTACCTATTGAGTCTTCTATTACTTTTTCAACTTCAAAAGCACCAACAAGAGCCTTTACAGGCGCAGACTCATAAACCAATATTAAATCACCATCTTTTAAATATTTTGGTCTGATTCGTCTTAATTCGACTGTTTTAGAACCATCAAATATTTTTCTTGCATATTGAGGTTTTATGGATAATAGCAATACGTTTTTCATGAGTTTTTATCCACACCAATTTGATAAAGCTTATAAAACACATCGTTAGGAATAGAAATAGGTTTTTGTGGTGGAGAAAATTTAGAATAAACAGCTTTTATTGTGCTTATAGACAAAGGGGTAGAAAATAATTCAGTTTTGGTAAATTTAAAAGTCATAATGGTTTGTTCAACGTTATTTTTAGCTACTTCAAAGACATCTCGCCATTCATATATACCCAAATGCTTAAATTTTCTAAATAAATTTTTTGGCGTGTCTACATGTACTTCTTCTATATAAGAGCAAGCTCTAATAAATTGTGTTCCTTGAAATTTACCATCACCTTTTGAAATATACCACAGTACTCTACTAGGAGCAGTAATAATTTTTCGGTGGTTAGAACAATAGTATACATTTTCAATATTAAATAATGTATTCAATTTTGCACCAATTAAATCTTGTTCTCCCAATCGATAATCAAATAAATTCATTGCCCAAATAGGCTTTATGGAGACAATGAATGTTGGTATATCTATGTCTATAATTTTAGCAGGATATAAAGCATATTCAATTGGTAAAAGGTGATTTTTTGTATTTTTATCAACCTTTAAGCTTTTTTCTAGTTTATTCTCAACAAATCTTGATAAATCAGATGAGTAAGCTTTTATTTTATCTAAATGAGGCTGTAACGAACTAACATCACCAACATGATAAACATTAATTTTATACCATTCTTGACCAATATGAATAAATCCATGTTTTTCAAGAGCAAATAAGAAATCTTCTACAATATATTTGTCTGATATTTTGATAATATTTTTGTTGTTATCAGTTGCATATTGTAATATTTGATTGACTAAAAATTGAGCCAAAGTTGATGAAATATCTAAATTTCTTCTAATTCTTAAAATAGGTATTTCTAATTCTTGCTGTATTGAACAAAAAATGACTAAACCAAGTAGTTCATCATGATTCTTTAGTATTTTGACCTGTGAGCTATGAGTATCAGATAGGTGTGGCTTAATTATTTGGTTAAAATCCACTTTTTTCTCTTTTTGAGGCATTAAAAAGTTTTTAGCTAATTGGTTAACATACTTGTTTGTAACAATATTAAAAGAAATTTGTTTTCCTTCTAGGCGAAGAGGTTGATACTGTTTAGCACTCAGTAATTCATTTAAATATGTTATAAAGTGAGCAGGAGATAATATCTTAAGCCCAAAATATTGTTCTATCTTGTCTGCTTTTTTTTGTAATGCCTCATCTCTAGTTAAAAAGAAAGAGATACCACTTGCAATTGAATGTTCCAAATGTTTTATGTCTGATTTATCATTGTTTGATAGTTCAGAAGTACCATAAAAGCTTTGTAATTTAACTCTTGTATCACTATTTTCTTGCTCAATTAATTCATATTTTTGTGCCGATTCCCAGGCTTTTCTTCGTTCAACAGAATCATTTTTTCTATTGATTTCATCAAAAATTTCATTTGTTAAACAAAACTCTACTTTTTCTTGTAGCCAATCTGCCAACAATTCATGGGATTCAATACTATTTTTTGTTACATTATTTTCCAAATCAAAAAAGATATTAGCATCAAGCACCACTTTTTGTTTTGTATCTAGTTTATCAGAATCATTGAGGCTAAAGAGTGATAATGTTTCGTAATCATACCACCAAACTGTTAGAATAGTATCTTTTTTGCCACGCCCGCTTTTCTCACTTCTTGGGTGAAAACCTAATTCTTTCCAAAAAGCATCTATTCCATAATCACGACGACAATGGACACGAATACCATCATAGAACCCATTATCTGTTTTATTTTTTAATTTACTAAATAAACATTTAGCAATATTTTGTCCACGATATCGAGAATCAATGCAGAAATGAACAATTGAGACAATTCGCTTATTAGCATCGTGAAGTAAATAACCTAAAAAAATATCAGTATTTTCATCAATAGCAACTAAAATTTTTCTATTTTTAGCGAATTCTTTAAATGCTAATTTTGGAAAAAAACCTAGTGTTTTACTATTGCTATCACCTAGTTTTATGACTGATTCTAAATGTTTTGAGTCCTCATTTATTGTTATTATTTTAAGTTTCATGGTTTTTACTTTTTTATTTGATAATAATCATTATTGTAAGCTTTTATTGAAAGAGCAGCAATATACTACATACCACTCTTCCAAAATCTAAAAACTACAACAACACCCGCTCAATCCCACCTTTATTCACATTATCTAAAAAGTTCTGCTGCCAATCATCACCAAATTTCTGCTTCATCACCTCGACCACAATATAATCCACATCAATATTGCTTTCATCTCGATAACGCGATAAACCCTGAGTACATGCAGGACAAGACGTTAATAATTTAACAGTTTCACCTTCATCTGCACCGAGTGTTTGCATTCCCTTATCTAACTCTTCCTGTTTACGGAAACGCACTTGCGTCGCAATATCAGGGCGAGAAGTGGCAAAAGTCCCTGCTTCACCGCAACAACGTTCAGATAAAATCACCTCTTTACCCAACAATTCAGACGTGACTTTCATCGGTTGATAGGTTTTCATCGGAGAATGACACGGGTCATGATATAAGTATTTTTCACCTTGTGCGCCGTCCAAAGTCATGCCTTTTTCCAACATATATTCATGAATATCCAACAAACGACAATCTGGAAAAATTTGTGAAAACTCATATTTCAGCAATTGATCCATACACGTCCCACAAGATACAATTACGGTTTTAATATCCATATAATTCAAAGTATTGGCGATACGATGAAACAAAATACGATTTTGCATAGTGATTTGTGAACCCTTCGCCACATCACCCACCGACGTTTGCGGATAACCACAACATAAATAGCCCGGTGGCAACACCGTTTCCGCACCCAATTCATACAAAGTCGCCAATGTCGCCGTACCCACTTGACTGAATAAACGCTCAGAACCACAACCGGGAAAATAAAACACCGCATCGCTATCATCATTGACTTTTTCAGGATTACGCAAAATTGGTACAATATTATTATCTTCTACATTCAACAAGCTACGCATGGTTCGTGCGGGTACTTGCGCTGGCATCGGACGTTTAACAAAGTTAATCACTTGGCTTGGTACAGACATTTTACCCGTGGTGGCAGCAGGTTGTTTTTTCGGTAATAAACCCACTTTTTTGAATGCACTATGAGCAAAACGTTGTCCCATAAATGCCCATTCAATTAAGCCTTTACGCATTAATTTAATCTTGGTGGGATCAGTAATGTTGAGAAAAGACATTGCTGCTTTCGTTGTCACACTAGAACGACGTTTTCCATAAGATTTAAGAATTTCCCGCATCTTAATCGTGACATCACCAAAATCAATATTCACTGGGCAAGGTGCAAGGCATTTATGACACACCGTACAATGGTCAGCCACATCATTCATCTCATCAAAATGGCGCAAGGAAATCCCACGTCGAGTTTGCTCTTCATATAAAAAAGCCTCAATCATCAAGCCTGTAGCAAGGATTTTATTGCGTGGAGAATACAACAAATTAGCCCGTGGCACATGGGTATTACACACAGGTTTACACTTGCCACAACGTAAACAATCCTTAATTGCATGGTTTAAATCGCCCAGCGCACTGGCTTCTAAAATAAGGGCTTCTTGCTCTAATAAACGCAAAGAGGGCGTATACGCATTTTGTAAGCCGCCATCCTCGGTTAATTTGGAGCGATTGAAAACCCCTTTAGGATCAACTTTCGTTTTATATTGACTAAATTTTTCAAGCAGTTCAGGTTTTAAAAAGCGTAACTTTGTAATCCCAATCCCATGTTCACCAGAAATCACACCGCCCAATCTTTCTGCAATTTCCATTACTTTATCAACGACATCTTCTGCTTCATGTAGCATTTCATAATCATTTGAATGAACTGGAATATTTGTATGTACATTGCCATCACCTGCGTGCATATGTAGTGCGACAAACACACGGCTGTTACGCAGTTTTTTGTGAATATCAAGCAATTTTTCTCGAACTTGATTAAATACCTGTCCTACAAAAATTTCATTTAAAATATTCGCCACCGACTCACGATAAGAAATACGCAAATCTCGACGTTGCATCATGCGGAAAATCGTATCATTGGGCTGAATCGCTTGTTGCGTGGTTTCCAATAAGGAATATTTGACCGACTCAGGCGGATTATCCAAGTTATCCATCAAACTGATCCAACGTTGACGCGCCGCTTGCAAATGGTCACGCGCTGCCTGTTTTTTACGCTCGACAATCACATCGTTTTCCGCACTGTCGGCGATTTCTTCTTCATCGGTTTGGCGCAACTCAGGCATATCAGAATCTAAATATTCCAATACCTTATCAATGATTTTGACTTTATTGGTGGTGGAATGTTCAATGTTGATGCGTTCGATTTCATCGTTGTATTGCGCCAAGTTTTCCAACGGAATCACCACATCTTCATTGACCTTAAATGCGTTGGTATGGGCGGCGATGGCGGCGGTACGTTTGCGGTCTTGCCAGAATAAATTACGCGCTTCTGGGGTCACGGCGATGAAGCCTTCTGCATCTCGTGCGTTGGCCAATTTGACGATGTGCGATGCGGCTGCTCCAACCGCTTGTTCATTTTCGCTTGCAATATCAATCAATAACAACATTTTTGGCAATTCGTGGCGTGGGGCTTTGGTGCTGTATTTGACCGCGCGGATGTAGCGTTCATCAAGGTGTTCCATGCCGCTTAATAATACATTGTCCAAGCCGTCTAAATAGTCTTTGGTTTCGACGATGGCAGGTACGGCACGGCTGAGGTCTGAGCCAAAAAACTCTAAACAGACGGTACGAATATGCGTAGGTTCTGGATATAAAACGAATTTTGCCGAGGTGATAAAGCCGTCACAGCCTTCTTTTTGTGCGCCGGGTAAGCCGCCTAAATATTTGTTAGTGACATCTTTGCCTAAGCCTTGTTTTCTAAACTCAGTTGCAGCGATTTTTAAAACTTCAGGCGTACCGATTTGAGTTTTGCCATCTTTTTCGTAATAAGTTAAGCGGAATTCAGCATAAGGCTTGTCGTGGATTTTGCCTAAATTATGGTTTAATCGCTCCACTTCCAACCATTTCGCGTCAGGTGTGACCATTTTCCACGATAATAAATTGTCAATCGTCGTCCCCCACAATACGGCTTTTTTACCGCCTGCATTCATGGCAATGTTGCCGCCAATGGTAGAGGCTTCTTGTGAGGTGGGATCAACTGCGAAAATCAGTTTATATTCAGCGGCTTTGCGTGCCACTTCTGCTGTGATTGCACCTGCTTCAACATGGACAATATTGAATTGTTTGTCATTTTGGGTTATTTTTTCAGGATTTGCGATTTTTTCCAGTTTTTCGGTATTTATTACCACCGAATTTTCATGCAAAGGCACTGCCCCACCCGTGTATCCTGTACCACCGCCGCGTGGAATCACTGTCAATTCTAATTCGATACATTTTTCAATTAAATCAATAATTTCTCGCTCTGTATCAGGATAAAGCACTACCGCAGGATAGGCGACACGCCAGTCGGTTGCATCGGTCACGTGCGAGACTCGCGCCATACCATCAAAGCAGATATTATCTTTACGGGTTACTTTTTTAAGTTTGCTGAAAATCCGTTGACGCAGTTGTTTGGTTGCGACTAATTGTTGTTCAAATTCAGCCACCGCTTTTTTAGCAGCATTAAGCAGTTGCAAGGCTAATTGATTGCCATCGGCACGATCTTCAATTTGTTTGAGACGGTGTTTTAACGCGCCTATAAGTAAGTCACGGCGTTTGGGATTATCCAGTAAATCGTCTTGAATGAAGGGATTGCGTTGAATCACCCACATATCGCCCAAAACTTCAAATAACATCCGTGCCGAACGACCTGTACGCCGTTGTCCACGCAGTTGATTTAGGATTTCCCATTGTTCCATACCGAGTAAACGAATAATAATTTCTCGGTCAGAAAATGAGGTGTAATTGTAGGGGATTTCACGAATTCGAGTTTGTGCTGACATGGTTTCACTGAGGAGTAAATAACATAAAGGATTGTTGATGGATACTATAATGGATTGCAGTAGCTTGTGCAATTTTTAGAAAAG
>JAYQWJ020000493.1:0-14861 GCA_035829175.2 Candidatus Albibeggiatoa psychrophila | reverse complement strand
CAGTAATTAGGAGTGCAAGATTTATCTTGCCTGTGTTGCTCCGATAAATTAATAACCTCTTGGAAGTTTAAAACGATGTGAAGTATAATTTTCCAAACACTTGTCATTTATGGCGCGGATACTTTTTAAAAACTAACCAAAATATTGATAAATCAGTCAAAACTAACTTAAAGTTGAATATTAAATAATCGTATTGCATTTTGAGTGGTGACATTGGCAATGAGTTCGGGCGGTTGTTGGCGTAATGTAGCAATGCTATGCAACACTTCAGGCAAATAAGCAGGCTCATTTCGTTCACCACGATGGCTTGATAAAGGTTGATCGGGCGCGTCCGTTTCCAGTAAAATTGATTCCAACGGCAATACTTGAATCAGCCGATGCGAACGTTTAGCCCGCTCATAAGTCAGCGTTCCGCCAAAACCAAGATAAAACCCTAAATCAATCAACTGTCTAGCCTGCTGTTCACTACCGATAAAACTATGCACAACGCCACGAATATTCGGTGTTCGACGCAGATATTTAATCATTTCATCCACCGCTCGACGCGCATGTAAAATAACAGGTAAATTCAAATTTTGCGCAATTGCCAATTGTGCAGTCAAAAAATCAATTTGCAGCTTTACATCTAATTCTTTTAAATAAAAATCCAAACCACATTCCCCGACAGCAATCGCCTTTTCTTGAGCCAACCATTGTTCTAATTGATTTAAATGTTCCGTTTTATGCTGAGCTAAATAAATCGGATGCAGTCCATAAGCGGGATATAAATTGGGATAAGTTTGGCACACTTCACGGGTTTTATGCCATTGTGTGGCACGAACTGCGGGAATAATATGGGCTTTAATTTGAGCCGCATTTGCTCTGTTATAAACAGCCGCTCGGTCATGCTCAAAACGCAT
Organism: Candidatus Albibeggiatoa psychrophila; assembly: GCA_035829175.2. Classification (GTDB taxonomy): domain Bacteria; phylum Pseudomonadota; class Gammaproteobacteria; order Beggiatoales; family Beggiatoaceae; genus Albibeggiatoa; species Albibeggiatoa psychrophila. The sequence continues at coordinate 13,962 of JAYQWJ020000493.1, read as the reverse complement.
ATCATCCAAATGGACGTGAGTATCTATCAATTGCATGGTGTTTGGAAAAGTGGTTTATTTCGTCATCATTAACCCAAAAATCGAATAAAGTCAAAATATCTACACATTTTAGCGTCGCAAAGTTTCAAAAAGATATGGTAATATGAGCCACTATTTTTTAGCCAAGCCTCATATTATCAATGGATACACTGACAGAATTACAAGCCCAAGCCCAACAGCAGATTGAACAAGCCGCAGATTTAGCTGAATTAGATAATGTGCGGGTACAGTTTTTAGGCAAAAAAGGCGTATTAACTGAACAGCTTAAACAATTAGGCAAATTGCCAGCAGAACAACGTCCTCAAGCTGGACAAGCAATTAATGTTGTAAAACAACAAGTTCAGCAGCATGTTGAAGCACGTAAGCACGCATTACAAGCTGAAAAATTGCAAGCACAATTGGCTTCAGAAAAAATTGATGTCAGTTTAGCGGGACGTAGCCAAAGTCAAGGCGGTTTACATCCTGTGACCCAAACTTTGCAGCGTATTACCGATTTATTTGCCCAAATTGGATTTAGTATTGCGCAAGGGCCTGAAATTGAAGACGACCATCATAATTTTAGTGCGTTAAATATCCCAGATCATCATCCTGCTCGGGCAATGCACGATACGTTTTATTTTGATGCCCATACTTTGTTGCGCACTCACACGTCTCCTGTGCAAATTCGTACTATGGAACAACAACAGCCACCATTGAAAATTATCGCGCCGGGGCGAGTTTATCGTTGTGATTCGGACATGACCCATACGCCAATGTTCCATCAGGTTGAAGGTTTAATGATTGATACTGATGTGTGTTTTGCAGATTTAAAAGGGATTTTAGACGAATTTTTAAAACGTTTTTTTGAGCGAGATTTAGCGGTGCGGTTTAGACCTTCTTATTTTCCATTTACCGAACCTTCTGCGGAAGTTGATGTGGAATGGGTTGACCATCGTGGTAATCGGACGTGGTTGGAAGTCTTAGGCTGTGGCATGGTGCATCCGAATGTATTTGACCAAGTTGGAATTGATAATGAACAATATACAGGTTTTGCATTTGGCATGGGTGTAGAGCGATTTGCGATGTTGCGTTATGGTATTCCAGATTTGCGCATGATGTTTGAAAATGACTTGCGGTTTTTAAAGCAATTTAATTAATATTGTTCTAGGTTTAGCTCTCAGACAATAGCAAAGTTTGAGAGTTTGAGCCAAAAACAGCTTTTCTTTAATACCTATTCAAAATTCTACTAAGTATTTCTCTTAAGCAATCCATCTGTTGTAAACTTATACCCTTTCCCAATCTATATTAAAATACGATTATCTGCACTTTACAAATAAAGAGAATCCAGTGAGTACATACAAAGACACATTAAATCTACCACAAACCAAATTTCCCATGCGTGGCAATCTACCTCAGCGCGAACCTGAGATGCTCAAGCATTGGTATGAATTAAATATTTATGAAAAAATTCGGGAACAAGCAGCAGGTCGTAACTTGTTTGTATTGCACGATGGGCCGCCGTATGCCAATGGCGACATTCATATTGGCCACGCGGTAAACAAAATTTTAAAAGATATGATTATCAAGTCTAAAAATCTTGATGGCTTAGACGCGCCTTATGTACCGGGTTGGGATTGTCACGGGTTACCGATTGAATTACAAGTGGAGAAAAAAATAGGTAAAGTCGGTAAAGTAGAGCCTTCTGTATTTCGTAATGCCTGCCGTGAGTATGCGAAAAAACAAATTGAGCGTCAAAAAACTGATTTTAAACGTTTGGGCGTGTTGGGTGATTGGGATAACCCGTATTTAACCATGAATTTCCACACCGAAGCCGACATCATTCGTTCACTCGGGCGGATTCTTGATGCAGGACATATTGAAAAAGGTTCTAAACCTGTCTATTGGTGCACTGATTGTGGTTCGGCATTGGCGGAAGCTGAAGTGGAATATGAGGATAAAGATTCTTTAGCGATTGATGTGCGTTTCCCTGTTGCTGATGAAACCGACTTTTTAAAACGTTGCCACCACGTCCCAGAACATACTGGACAAGGCGCAATTTCGGTGATTATCTGGACAACCACACCATGGACTTTGCCTGCTAACCAAGCGGTGAGCGTACATCCAGATTTTGAATATTCAGTGGTGCAATTTGAAAATGGTCAACGTGGCATGGAGCGTTTTGTAATCGCTGAAGCCTTATTAAAAGATGTGATGGCGCGTTATAATATTGAAGATTATCGCGTGGTTGCTTACTGCCAAGGTAAAGATTTAGAGCATTTACAATTACAACATCCATTCCATAAACGTGAAGTGCCAATGATTTTAGGCGAGCATGTGACCACTGAAGCGGGTACAGGTTGCGTACATACTGCACCGGGGCATGGTCAAGAAGATTATGTGGTTGGACAAAAATATAATTTAGAAGTGGTCAATCCTGTCGATGGCAGTGGTAAATTCATCTCTGATACCGAATTTTTTGCAGGTAAACATGTCTTCAATGCTGACCGTGATGTGATTGATGTGTTGCGCGAACGTGGAAAATTAGTCCATGAAGAACGCATCCGCCACAGTTATCCACATTGCTGGCGGCATAAAATTCCTGTGATTTTCCGTGCAACACCACAATGGTTTGTCAGTATGGATAAGCAGGATTTACGTGAACATGCGACCAAGGCGATTGAAACGGTTGATTGGATGCCTGAATGGGGTGAGCAAAGGATTGCCAGCATGATGCAAAATCGCCCTGATTGGTGTATCTCGCGCCAACGTTTATGGGGTGTGCCGATTGCCTTCTTTGTGCATAAAGAAACTCAAGAATTGCATCCAAACACTCATGATTTGATTGAAAAAGTTGCAAAACGGGTAGAGCAAAAAGGTGTTGAGGCGTGGTTTGAATTAGAACCAGCAGAATTACTTGGCGATGATGCGGAACATTACGAAAAAGTCACGGATACTTTAGATGTGTGGTTTGATTCTGGCGTGACTCACATGAGCGTATTGGAAAGTCATGAGCAATTGGCCGCCCCTGCTGATTTATATTTAGAAGGCTCAGATCAACATCGTGGCTGGTTTCAATCTTCGCTTCTCACTTCCATTGCGATGCACCAAGATAAACCACCGTATCAAGCCGTATTAACCCATGGTTTCGTGGTTGATGCTTCAGGGCGTAAGATGTCAAAATCCTTGGGCAATGTGATTACACCACAAGATGTGATTAAAAAACTCGGTACGGATATTTTGCGTTTATGGGTTGCTGCAACTGATTACAGTGCTGAAATCAACGTGTCAGATGAAATTTTAAAACGGATTGCTGATGCTTATCGCCGTTTACGTAATACATCGCGTTTCTTATTGGCGAATTTGCATGATTTTGACCCAGAAAAACACCTTGTTGCGCCTGAAGACATGTTGGCTTTAGATCGTTGGGCAGTGGATCGCGCGTTTCATGTGCAACATGAGATTATCAAAGCCTATGAAACTTATAATTTCCATTTAATTTACCAAAAAATCCATCATTTCTGCGCCGAAGATATGGGACGGGTTTATTTAGATATTATCAAAGATCGCCAATACACTTGCCAAACTGATAGCATCGCTCGTCGTTCAGCACAAACAGCGTTATTTCATATCATCGAAGCCTTAAGCCGTTGGATGAGTCCGATTTTGAGTTTTACAGCGGATGAAATCTGGAAATATATTCCGGGAGAACGCAGTGAATCGGTATTGCTTGAAACGTGGTACAAAGGTTTATTTGCCTTAGATAATGATAGCCCAGTATGTGCAGAAACTTGGCAACGTGCATTCCAAATCCGTGAAGCAGTATCTAAAGAAATCGAAAAATTACGGAATGACAATAAGATTGGTGCATCGTTAGAAGCCGAAGTGGAAGTGTATTGTGATGACAAATCTTGCAGTCTATTGGACACATTAGGCGATGAATTACGCTTTGTTTTGATTACCTCTTATGCTCGGATTCATCATGCAGCAGAACGTCCAGAAGATGCGGTTAATTATGATGGTTTCTGGGTTAAAGTCGCTGCGACAGAACATCAGAAATGTGAACGTTGTTGGCATTATCGGGATGATATTGGTGTAAGTGAAGAACACCCAACCTTGTGCGGACGTTGTGTTGAAAATGTATTTGGTGAAGGCGAAGTCAGAAAATTAGCTTAATTTCTAATTATTTACATTTTTTAAGAATCGTATCAATCACACTGGTGGTAGATGCGATTCTTTTTTTTATTGCTAATATCAAAAGTGAGTAATGGTTCTACTAACTCCCAAATTCTATCCACTCTTGTACTATTATTAAATTGTAGAACGGTTTAAAGAGTGAAGGTGAAATTTAAAAAAATGCCATCTTGAAGAAGTTTGAATCTGAGGCGTTTTAACTCTATTTTCTACCAGCCAAGAAATGTGTGACCATCCGACCTTTGCCTTTAACCTCAATTGGACCACGATAGTCTAAGCGAAACTTATCTTTAATCTTATTATAAGTCGCCTCAGAAAGTTGAATTTTTCCCGGTACGCCATGAGATTCCATGCGACTGGCAATATTCACCGTTTCACCCCATAAATCATAATTAAACTTATTCTTACCGATAACGCCCGCCACAACAGGGCCTGTATGAATCCCTACTCGAATTTCAAAACTTTCACCATGCTGACGGTTTAAACGCTCAATCGCATCAAACATATCAATCGCCATATCAGCAACCACTTCGGCATGATCAGCGCGTGGCGTAGGCAAACCGCCGACAAGCATATACGCATCACCAATGGTTTTAATTTTTTCCAAGCCATGTAACTCAGTCAAAATATCAAATGCTAAGAAAATTTCGTTTAATTTCTCAACCAATTCAGATGCGGCGATACCTACCGATAACTCGGTAAAACCAACTAAATCAGAAAATAATACCGTCACTTCAGGAAAACTGTCCGCGATAGTACGTTCACCACGTTTTAAGCGATCTGCAATCGGTTTTGGTAATACGTTCAATAATAATTTTTCAGATTTTTCCTGTTCTGCCTGTAAACGTTCCATAAACGCATGTTCTCGGTCACGTAAACGTTTGCGTTCCAGTGAGGCTGAAATTTTGGCATTGAGAATAATTTGATTAAACGGTTTTTGAATAAAATCTTCTGCACCCATCGTAATGCAACGCACCACACCATCAATTTCATCCAATGCGGAAATCATTAAGACTGGAATATGTTTATATTTAGCATCACTTTTTAAGCGTTCTAATACTTGAAATCCATCAATACCCGGCATGATGACATCAAGTAAAATCAAATCGTAAGGGTTATTTTTAACTGCATCTAAGGCTTGTTGCCCGTCGGCGGCGACATCGATAGTAAAACCCTGTTTGCCTAAACGTCGGAATAATAAATCACGATTGCTTTCTTTATCATCAACCACAAGTAAACGTGCAGTATCTGGGCTGACTGTATCATGTGCAATTTTTGAGGCTGGATGGTTACTACTCATCACTGCATCAATAATAGTACCGCCACCTTCAGGTACAGTTGAAATCGTGGGTCTATTACTATAACTATTTTCAGAGAAAAAACTTAAATCATTAATCAAATTCAACAATTTTCTTGAAAGACTTAATATTTTATCTAAATCACCGCAAGCCTCAAGTTGGACTTCACGGTCTAAATCTTCCAACAACATTTCACCAAAACCAATCAAAGCATTAATCGGTGTGCGTAAATCATGGCGTGTATTAGCATCAAACATCTCTCCATTGATTTCGCCATTAGGAAAATGTTCTTTTGCAAATAACCGTTTGATTAAATTAGATAATTGTTCAGATGCTCCGCGCATTTTATTTAAATCAGGCGTAAAGCTTTGGCAAGCAACATCTGATTTGGCATATTCAAGTAAGACTTCAAGATGGGCATGAATTGTCAAAGTCGGTGTGAGTAAATCAACCCCAATATCAATCAAATCATCATCAGACGAGCTTGTAGATTCAGCCATTGTTGTCCCATGATGACTTAATTTAAGCTTATGAGACTCAGAAAGGGGTTTTTTCTTAATAAAGCCTAAGTCTTCGATAACCGATAATAACTTTCGGGATAAGTTACCAATAAGCCCTAATTTTTGACAGGCATCATGCTCTTCAAAATCTTGTTCAAATTCTTCTAATAACAGCTCACTAAATCCAATTAATGCATTAATCGGTGTTCTTAAATCATGTCGAACTGTGGTTGAAAAGCTTTCAGGGTCAACTGCGCCATTTTCATATCCAGCAATATCAAACAAAGAATCCACTTGATGAGATAAATTTTGTCCCGCTCTTAAAATCTTTTGTAAATCATCAATAAACACCTGCCACTTAGGCTTAACTTGTGCGTATAACGATAATTCACTGGCAAGATGAATCACTTCTTCAATCAATGCTTTAAGCTGACCGCCAATTTTTACAATGTCATCAGTATCGCTATTGTCTATATCTGTCGTTTTTTCAACAGGCTCATTAGATGGCATAGCATCTTTAGCAAGCCGACCTAATTCATCGATTAAAGAGAGTAATTTACGCGCATAATTCAATATTTTATCAATATCATTACAAGCTTGTTCACCGTCAGGATCATCGGCTAAATCCTCTTGCACCATTTCCCCATAACCCAAAATCGCATTGATTGGAGTACGCAAATCATGACGGACAGTTGAACCAAATGCCTTGACATCAATATTGCCATCAGGATAGGTATTTTTATCAAAAGTGCGGGAAATTAATGCGGATAATTGTTTAGCAGCTTGCAACATTCTCTGAATATCAGGCACAAACTCGTTCCACACTGGATTGCTCTCAGCATTGGTGAGTAGGGTTTCAATGTAGCCAATTACGGTATGCGTCGGAATTTGTAACTTATCCTGCATTTCCATTAATTGCGCATCACTGATAGCCTCAATGTTGCCATTCCCAACTGATTGAGTTTCAGTAGGAATCGTGGATGCTGCATTCATCGTGAATTATTCTGAGATTTAAGAGCCTAAAAGTGCTTGGATTTTGCCAAGTAAGCGTGGTAATTCGATAGGTTTGGTATCGTAATCGTCACAACCAGCGGCAAGGGCTTGCTCACGATCACCAGACATGGCATGGGCGGTTAAAGCAATAATGGGCACATTTTGAGTCGCATCATCCGCTTTGATTTCTTTAGTCGCAGTCCAGCCGTCTTTGACGGGTAAACTCATGTCCATTAAAATTAAATCTGGGTTTTCTGAGTGTGCTTTATCAACACCTTGCCCACCGTCTACTGCAATCACAACCTCAAAGCCTTTGCGGGTCAAGCGTCGGGATAGCATGTCACGGTTCATTTCATTATCTTCTACCAATAAAATCTTGGGCATTGAAATTCTCCTTATGAACTGCAAATCTGTGTCAAAATTCCATACTTTGGAAAGGGGTTATACATTGTAATTGTATCATCTCAAGCTGTGCCTTGTTCCATGTCCTTACTATCAGAAGCAACTGCACAAACTAGACCATCTATTGTATCAAGCAATTGTTCGCGTGTATAAGTCCCTTTGAATAATATGGACTCTACTTCGTTATTTAAGCGTTTCTGTTCAGCAGGACTCAGGTCTCTTGCGGTAATCACAATAATAGGAATTGAACGCCATTGGGGCTTACTGCGTAATTGGCGAATAAATTCAAACCCATTCATTTCTGGTAAATTTAAATCAAGTAAAATTAAATCAGGTCGATGATGACGAATAAAACGTAATCCCATCTGTCCACTATGCGCTTCAAATACAAACCAAGCGGCATGTTCTAATAATCTGCCTAACGCGGTTCGGGCATTAATGTCGTCTTCAATCACCAAACAAGACCAATGTTTTTGAGTGCGGTGTTTTTGCAATAATTCAAGTAATGTAGGCATTTCAAATGGTTTTTCTAAATAAGCCACAGCACCAAGTGATTTCGCCCTAACTTGATGATCTTCCGCAGTCGTCACAATAACAGGAATATGTTGCAAATCCGCATTGGTTTTAAAATTAACTAAAATTGACCAACCTTCTGGAATTTCCGAATCTAATATGACAAAATTAGGATGAATCTTATAGCTTAATTTCAAGGCTTGTTTCGCATCGGCGGCAACAAAAACTTCATAACCTTGTTCTAGCAATGTCCGTTTTAAATTATCCCGTAAATTAGTATCACGGTCGACAATCAAAATATGACCTTGATAAATATGTCTAGATCCAATCTCATCATCATCTAAAACATCTTCTACTACGGTTGTAGGCAATCGAATCACAAAGGTGCTGCCAATGCCTTCCTGACTTTCAACTTTAATCTCACCGCCCATCATTTCGCAGAATTTCTTCGTAATCGACAAACCTAAGCCTGTACCACCAAATTGACGAGTGGTTGAAGTATCTGCCTGAGTAAACGCTGAAAATATTCTTGCCTGTTGCTCAGGACTCATACCAATCCCACTATCACAAATCCGAAACACAACCCAATCATTACCGCCTGTGGTTTCTCGGATGATATATAAAGCAACATTACCATTTTTGGTAAATTTACTGGCATTACTCAGTAAGTTAAATAAATTTTGGCGCATTTTAGTCAAGTCTGCGTGCATTGTACCTAAATCATCAACACAATGGATTTCTAAATTATTATGATTTTTTTCAATTAAGGGATAAATAGTTGTCACCACATCGCTAATCATATCATTGATATTGAATGTTTCCAGATATAAATCCATTTTACCCGCTTCAATTTTAGACAAATCTAAAATGTCGTTAATCAATGCTAATAAATGTTTGCCTGCACCATGAATCTTTTTCAAATCAGGTAAATAATTGGTTTGCCCTAAATCTTCAGCTTCTTCTTGCAGCATTTCACTGTAACCGATGACGGCATTGAGCGGCGTGCGTAGTTCATGGCTCATATTGGCTAAGAATTGACTTTTAGAACGATTGGATAATTCAGCTTGTTCAATTGCGGCTTGTAGGGCTTCTTCGGTGCGTAAACGTTCTTTAAGTTCTGCTTCCAAATTGGCTTGGACTTTACTGATTCCATGATATAAATAAGTAAAATTAATGCTTGCCACAGAAAAAGCAAAAAATGCGGTCAATGCAAAATAAAACCAATTCGCGTGTTGTTTAAATAATTCGCTAAAAGTGATTTTTCCGTAATTTTCATAAGGAGGATAATGCAAACTTTGCAATACTTGATGTACCGATTGGTAATTCGCAGGAATCATCCAACTGTAATCAGCCTTCCGCGCCATGGTTAACAAGCTAATGGCAACATTGTCCAACATATTTTGTGACACACGCGGCGAGGCAATCCAAGCCCATTCAGGATACAAATGCCCACTGTGCGCCAAAGGCAATTCATTATTTTTTTGAGCTGCCAGTATTTTAAATTGTTCAATATCAATCTTGCCTTGTTGCTGCAAGCGTTCTAATACGCCACTGGGCAAGCTGCCAACATCGACTAAATTGGTTTGTACTTTTTTGACAACATCGAGTACAGAAGCTTGTGGGCGTAAATGTAACTCTTTATTCAAATCCATATAAGTTTGTAATTGATATTGACTGAGTTGCGAACCCGAAAAGCTATGTTCATCAACCAGTGCCAACAATTTGCCGTGCACATCTTGCAGTGTCTGAATATCATCTCTTCTTATATGGGTAAATAATACATTGCTTAATTGATTGTAGGCTAGTCTATCAACCCAATGCCTCAGTGTAGCAAGTGCCTGACCTTGTTGTTGTTTTTCCAAGCGAATCGTAAGACTAGGGTTCACGAACATGAAATCAAAATCAGCCGCCTGTTGAATAATTTCTTGGGCATTGCAAACCTGCATCGTAAAACGAATATCGGTAAATACCGTATTTAGATAATTAACAGTCGTTTGGGCGTGTTCAATTAATTCAGCTCTATCTTGTTGTTGTAGAACCGCAATTTTGAATAGTGTATTTTCATCTTCTGATGTTTGTAATAAATCCGCAGCAACGGGGAGGTGACATAGGAATAAAAATAAGCAGCAAAGGCGGTAAATACTTTGTAATCCGTATTCGGAAAAAGAGCTTTTCATTGATTTGGAGTATGACAATTGTAAAGTTTTGATTTGTGCGAATTGTATACCAAATGAGAATAATTTTCGATTTTAGATTGCGTCTTTTCGATAGAAGGGGTTATTTTTACGTTTCGTGCGTCTTAAATAACATACTAAAATAGGCTTGAAATCTATATTCACCGATACCACATCGGCTGATTTCACACTATTTTTCTACTAGAGATAGCCTGAATAGAGTAAAATTAAGTTGTCTGTTTATTAAGCAATGAGAATTTAATTAATCCGATAATGGGTAGTCCTGAAGAGACTGAACATTGAATGCTTATTCCTAAGTAACAAACACAATTTATGCGTGTTTACTCAATCATGCTTGACATTGAAAACAATAACAATTCAAAATGCGCTGACTCATCGTCTGAATCATGCTTATATTGATAAAAGGATTTACAGGTGCAACATGGCTAACAAACGCGACTTATTGATTGAAATCGGCACAGAAGAACTCCCACCAAAAGCCCTACTCACACTCTCCGAAGCTTTTTCCTCAGGAATATGTGACGGCTTAGAACAAAATCAACTCGGTTATTTATCCGCAACCCCTTATGCAACCCCACGCCGTTTAGCGGTACAAGTCAAAGGTGTGGATGAGATACAAGCTGACCGTGAAGTGGAAAAACGGGGCCCTGCATTTAAAGCTGCGTATGACAAAGATGGCAATCCAACCAAAGCGTTACAAGGATTTGCCCGTTCCTGTGGCGTGGAACATGATGCGCTGGAAACAGTTGAAACTGATAAGGGTCAATGGCTGGTGTTTCGCAGCACTCAAAAAGGTCAACAAACTACAGCTTTGATTCCAGACATGATTAATGCGGCACTCAATGCGTTACCGATTCCAAAACGGATGCGTTGGGGTGATTTAGAGGCTGAATTTGTACGCCCCGTACATTGGTTGACGATTTTATTTGGCGAACAAGTGGTTGAAACTGAAATTTTAAGCGTGAAAAGTGGCAATGCAACGCGCGGTCATCGTTTCCATCATCCAGAATCTATTGTTATCAATAATCCTTCTGAATATGTTAGAAAATTGGAAAATGAAGGCAAAGTATTTGCGGTTTTTTCAGTGCGGAAAGATCGGGTTAAAAATATGGTAGAAGCCTCCGCTGAAGAAGTCGATGGACAAGCGGTGATTGACCCCGATTTATTGAATGAAGTGACAAGTTTAGTTGAATATCCAATGCCAATCATGGGTTCATTTGATAAGAAGTTTTTAGATGTGCCACAAGAAGCCTTGATTTCAGCGATGCAAGGTCATCAAAAATACTTTCCCATAATTGACAATGCTGGCAAGTTAATGCCGTATTTCATTACGATTAGCAATATTGATAGCCTACAACCTGAAGTGATTAAAGCAGGTAATGAGCGGGTGATTCGTCCACGTTTTGCCGATGCGATGTTTTTCTGGGAACAAGATAAAGCCCGCAGTTTAGAAAGCCGTTTAGACAGTTTGAAAACCGTGACCTTCCAGCACAAATTAGGCAGCTTATATGACAAATCCAAGCGGGTTGCCAAATTAGCAGGCGAGATTGCCAAGCAATTGGGTGTGGAAGAATTACAAGGCATTCGGGCAGCGCAGTTATCCAAATGTGATTTAATGTCAGAAATGGTCGGAGAATTTCCTGAATTACAAGGCATTATGGGTGAATATTATGCTAAGCATGATGGTGAAACTGAACAAGTTGCTATCGCGTTGCGTGAACAGTATATGCCACGTTTTGCAGGTGATTTATTGCCAGAAACCGTGTTAGGTCAAGCGGTTGGGATTGCGGATAGATTGGATACTTTGGTTGGTATTTTTGGGATTGGGCAGCCGCCAACAGGTGATAAAGACCCATTCGGTTTACGTCGTGCTGCATTGAGTATTTTGCGGGTTTGTGTTGAAGCGGAATTGCCTTTAAATCTCAACGCTTTGTTACAGCAAGCACAAGCCAATTTCACTGATAATATGATTGATGCACAGGCGCATGAACAGGTTTTCAATTTTATATTGGAACGTTTACGCGGTTATGCTCAGGACAAAGGTGCGCGTTATGACAGTGTGGATGCGGTGTTAAGTTGCCGTCCTCAATCGCCTTATGATGCCAGTTTGCGGATGCACAGTGTGGAAAAATTCCGTCAATTAGAAGCTGCAGCAAGTTTAGCCAGTGCCAATAAACGCATTCACAATATTTTGAAAAAATCGAAAGATAGTTTGCCAGAAGTCACCGACCCCACTTATTTTGAACATGCGGCAGAACGGGCTTTATACGATAAATTAGCCGAAGTGCAAGAAGTGGTTGCACCATTATTAAAAGCAGGTGATTATCCCCAAGCGTTGGAAAATATGGCGGGTTTGCGTGAATCAGTTGATACATTTTTTGATGAAGTGATGGTGATGGCAGAAGATGCGGCAGTGCGGGCAAATCGTTTGGCATTTTTGCAATCTGTGCGTCACTTATTCTTACAAATCGCAGATATTTCTAAATTAAATGTGGGTTAGGCTATGATTTCTTAGTTAACTCACGTTATGCAGATAAGTTATAAAAGCAAAAGTAGAGTGGAATAGCACCATGTTTTCCACCAAAGATGTTGGGCATTGAAAAGGTCAAATACGGTACGAGATGTCATCAATAACGATTGATTTTTTCGGCATACCTATTTCACTCTACATTAACTTTTGCGTAAAGTGAGTTAGTTAAAATACAGGCGCACAAAACTTATTTTGCCAGTGACCCAAATTGTCAAAGCTGTCAGTTCCGCGAGAATTGCCAGCCCTGAATAATAACTATAGAAAAGAAAGAATTAGGAAAGTGTTTTACATGTTAAATATACCCAGTTTGAAAATTGGTTCTCATCAGTTACCGAATTGTTTAGTGCTTGCTCCAATGGCAGGTGTCACCGATCGTCCATTTCGGCAGCTTTGTAAACAGATGGGTGCAGGCATGGCAGTATCAGAAATGATTTCGTCTAATTCTCTGCTTTGGGGCAGTGAGAAAACCAAGCGTCGTGCAAATCACACAGGTGAAATTGAGCCACGTTCGGTACAAATTGCGGGTTCTGATCCTAAGTTGATGGCTGAGGCGGCAAAGCATAATGTGAATAATGGCGCACAAATCGTTGATATTAATATGGGTTGTCCTGCGAAAAAAATTTGTAATGTGATGGCGGGTTCTGCATTATTGCAAGATGAAGAGTTGGTTAAACGCATTTTAGATGCAGTGGTAAATGCCGTTGATGTGCCTGTGACTTTGAAAATCCGCACGGGTTGGAATAAAGAGCAACGTAATGCAATCAATATTGCCAAAATCGCTGAGCAAGCTGGGATACAAGCCTTGTCTATTCATGGTCGGACGCGGGCGTGTGCGTATAAAGGTGATGCAGAATACGATACGATTGCTGCTGTGAAAGCCGCTGTAAAAACGATTCCCGTGATTGCAAATGGCGATATTCGTACTCCTGAGAAAGCCAAGTTTGTTTTAGAATATACCAAAGCTGATGGGATTATGATTGGGCGTGCGGCGCAAGGAAAGCCTTGGATATTTCGGGAGATTTGGCATTATTTGCAAACGGGGGAACTTTTGCCAGAACCTTCTGTATTTGAAGTGCGCGAGATTTTATTAAAACACATGGATAATTTATATCAGTTTTATGGGGAATACACAGGTGTGCGAATGGCGCGGAAACATTTGAGTTGGTATAGCAAAGGTCAACCTCATGCCGCCTTATTCCGCAATACGGTTAACAGCGTGGATTCAGCTCCTGAGCAAATTCGCTTGACCCATGAGTTTTTTGATAAAATTGCCGCATAATCTGTTTTGTCAGTAACCATTTTAAAACAAAGCTAATGCTATA
>JAYQWJ020000492.1:0-10833 GCA_035829175.2 Candidatus Albibeggiatoa psychrophila | reverse complement strand
CCTAATAAATTCACTGATAAAACAATGCCAAAAAGCACAATTCCCGGAGCAAGCACCAAATGTGGAGCAACCAACATATAACGTGTGCCTTCTTTAATCATCGAACCCCAAGAGGCTTGTGGTGGCTGTACGCCCAAACCTAGAAATGATAAACCTGCTTCCGCAATGATGATGCTGGCAATGCCAAAAGTGGCTTCAATAATCAATGGTGCAAGCAATAATGGCAATACGTGATAAAACAAAATTCGCGGTAATTTCGCACCCAAGGCTATAGCAGCCAATACATGTTCACGACGTTTCAAGGACAAGGTTTGTGCCCGTGCCAAACGAGCAAATCCAACCCAACCCACTGTTGCTAAAGCTAACACCACATTTTCGATTCCCGCGCCGAGTAAACCCGATAAGGCAATGGCTAATAAAATACCGGGAAAGGCTAAAAATACGTCGATAATGCGCACAATTAACAAATCTATCCAACCGCCAAACCAACCACTGATCATGCCAATCAATGTGCCAATCAAACCCGATAATAAAATAACCCAGAATGCAACTAGAAATGAAGTGCGTGCGCCCATGATTAAGCGGTCTGAAATGGAACGCCCCAACTCATCATAACCCAACCATGCGCTGCTAGAAGGAGGATGCAAAATATTGGCTAAGATAATATGATCGGGTTGCAAGTTGAGCCAAGGACTGATTAAAGCCATCAGTGCCCATAATGCTAATAAGCTGGCGGGAATTAAAATGCGTAACTTAATCACGATAGCGTACTCGTGGGTCTAAAACAGCGTACAAGATGTCAGTCAAAGTATTTACCATCACATAGGTCACACTAATGAGTAGCACACAAGCTTGTACCACGGGATAATCACGGCGTTGGATCGCTTCAACCGTAAGTTGACCAATCCCCGCCCATGAAAAAATCATTTCGGTAATCACCGCACCACCTAGCAAATGCCCCAGTTGCAAAGCAATAATCGTAATAATCGGCAACGAAGCATTACGCAAAGCATGATGTACAATGACTCTATATTGGCTTAAACCTTTGGCTCTGGCGGTGCGAATATAATCTTCTTGCAGAACTTCTAACAAGGTTGAACGTACCATCCGCGCCAAAATTGCTGCCAATGCCGTACCCAAGGTAATCGCTGGCAATATCAAAGAATTCAAACCATCACGCCCACTGACGGGAAACCAACCTAATTGCAGGGAAAAAATGATAATTAATAAAGGCCCCATCCAAAAGTTGGGAATCGATACGCCAATCAGCGAAAATATCATTGCACCGTTGTCATAAACTGTGTCTCGACGAATGGCAGCAATACTGCCCAATGGCAAAGCAATCGCAATCGCAACGATTAAAGCTGCGCCTGCAAGTTCTAAAGTGGCTGGAATGCGTTGTAATAAAATCTCTGTAATCGGTTGTTTTGAATATAAAGAAATGCCTAAATCACCTTGCAGCAAATTAAAAATATAAGTATACCATTGTACAAATAAAGGCTGGTTTAAGCCCAATTGTTCACGTAATGCTTGTAAATCGGTGGCAGTCGCGCGTTCACCTAACATCGCCTGTATTGGGTCGCCCGGTACAAGGTGAATCAGCAAGAAAACTAAGGTGACAACGCCTAATACCACAAATAACATGCTCAGTAGGCGAGATAGAATAAAATGCAACATAAATCTATTATATCAATCGAGAAAATACGCATATTGTAGAGCATATTGCGTTTAGCCTACAATATTTTGTAAGTGGCTCTATAAAAATAATGATTGGTCTGGAAATAACAGGATTGAAAATGGCTATAAATCAATTTAAATATTTTTTTGTAATGAGCATAATTGATTGTTTAATATGAAATTATAAGTAGAAATTGTTAGGCGGGGGATTGTCAGTTTTGTCTAAGCTGGGGATTAAAATGAAAAGCGTTGTTTTGGTCTAAGCGGTTAGGACTGCCCGTCATTGAAAGATTGGCAGTCCTGAGATACTTTATGTATCAGTTTGCAATAAACTCATTTTTGAATAATAAATTATTCTGATTCTTGGTAAATGCCGCGCTCTACCAAATAATCTAAAACTTGTTTTGCGCACTCTTCTAAGCTTATAGCACTGGTATTCACAGTCAATTCAGGTTTTTCTGGTTCTTCATAAGGAGAAGAAATACCTGTAAATTCAGGAATTGCGCCAGAACGGGCTTTTTTGTATAAACCTTTTACATCACGATCTTCACAAACTTCAAGCGGACATTCGCAGAAAATTTCAATAAAATCATCTGGTGCTAAGCTGCGCACTTTGTCACGGTCAGCTTTAAAAGGAGAAATGAAAGCGGTTAATACAATCACGCCTGATTCAACGAATAATTTAGATACTTCGCCAACACGTCGGATGTTTTCTTCACGGTCTTTGTCAGAAAAACCTAAGTCGCCACATAAACCATGTCTAACATTATCGCCATCTAATACAAATGTGTGGTAGCCACGTTGGTATAACTCTTCTTCAACAGCATGAGCTAAAGTAGACTTACCCGCGCCAGATAAACCTGTAAACCACAAAATTGTACTTTTATGCTTACTCAGTTCAGCTCGTCTATCACGAGTCACAGTTGCATTATGCCATACAGTATTCGTGCTTTTCATTATCGCCATACTATTAACCCTAAGTGCTTAAAAAGTGTTTATAAAAAAAGTTATACGTGCAAAGCTTAGCAGGGTTTACAAAAGAAAACAATGTTTTCATAGCTGTCATAAGAACCTTAAACAAGGCTTAGTCGCCAATATATTTAAGCTCAAAATCGCTTAGGATTAAATGCTCTAGGCAAACATTGATACTGACAAAGAATTTTGCGGTTGTATCTCTTGATATGACTATTTTAAGTAAGTATAAAATGATATGATTAACTTACAATAAGGAGGGAGAGGTGTGGTTTTATATCGCAATCTCTTTTGTCATTAAATGGTTCTATTTCAGGTTTAAACGGATAGGCAATATTTAAAGACTGCATAGTAGACCCCCGCCGCGATTAGTCTAAAAGAGGAATGCAACATGGCAGCAACGCACGTTAGTAAAAGAATTAAAGATTTAGAAGCGCATCTTAAAGAAGAAGACGATATTCTATTTGATGTGATAAAGATTTTTCGTGAATTAGATAGTATTGCCTATCAGTTAGGCATTATGGATAGTGAACAATCTTACGCAACAGGTGTGTCATGGTGGCCGATGGTCTCACTCATGGGTACATTTTCCGCTGGGAAGTCTGCTTTTATTAATTCTTATATTGGTAATGAAATCCAACGCACTGGCAATCAAGCGGTTGATGATAAATTCACTGTCATTAGTTATAGCGATGAAGAAGGTATCAATACTTTACCCGGAATTGCTTTAGATGCTGACCCACGTTTTCCTTTTTATCAATTTAGCCGTGCCATTTCCAATACTGAAGGTGGCGACCACCGTTTAGATGGCTACATGCAGCTTAAAACATGTAATTGTGATGCTTTGAAAGGTAAAATCCTTATCGATTCACCGGGATTTGATGCTGACCAACAACGCACCACGACTTTGCGCATTACCAAACATATTTTGGATTTATCCGATTTAGTATTAATTTTCTTCGATGCACGTCATCCAGAACCGGGTGCGATGCACGATACGTTGCAGCATTTAGTCACTGAAACTAAAGATCGTCCTGATGCCAATAAATTCATGTATATCTTAAACCAAATTGATATTACCGCGCGTGAAGATAACTTAGAAGAAGTAGTTGCAGCATGGCAACGTTCTTTAGCACAAGCAGGTTTGACTGCAGGTCGTTTCTACCGTATTTACAATCCTGATGTTTCTGTACCAATTGAAAATCAAGCGGTTAGAGAACGTATGGAAGCAAAAGCAAAAGAAGACATCGATGCGATTAAAGAACGTATGGATCAAGTTGGTACTGAACGTGCGTACCGTATTGTGGGTATTTTAGAGCATTCAGCAAAAGAAATTGAGCATGAAATTGTGCCTCAATTACAAGAATTAATTGCTCGCTGGCGTAGTGGTACATTCTGGACTGATTTCTCTATTATTTTATTAGCTTTAATTGGTGGCGCGGTTTGGTGGACGGGTGCAGGTCTAACAATTGACCAAATTCCTCAAGATGAAATCACACTTTATTGGGCGGGTGGCATTACTGCTGCGGTTTTATTATTGTTTCATCTCAGTGTCAGCAGTCTTATTTCAAGTAGCATCTTGAAAAACTTACGTTATGAAGTTGGCAATGAGCGTGTTGTCAAAATGTTAAGTGGCGCTTTCCGTCGCAATACTGGTTTTATGCGCAGCTTGTTCATGGCATTAGGTAGCAGTAGACCTAAAGGTTGGAATAATAGCTCTCGTGGTCAAGTACACAAAGTGCTTGCTGATGTAAATCTTTATGTTCGTCGTTTAAATGACCGTTTCACTAATCCATCTGGCAAAGTGAAAGCAGAAGAAAAATAAGATTTTAGGTGATCTTTAAAACCTAGTCTTGTTCTTAAAAAGGGTCGCTTGCAAAACAAATTTTACACTGCGGTTTCCAGCCTCAAAGTCATCATGATTTTGGGGCTTTTTTATGCGTTTATGTTTTCAGTGCTATAATCAAAAACACCCGCTCACACAAGACTTTTTCAAAAATGAACTCTTCATCAGACGATAAATATTGCCAAGCTTTTAGCCGTTTACTACAAGTGATGGATGATTTAAGAGAAAAATGTCCGTGGGATAAAAAGCAGACAATGCAATCCTTACGACATCTTACGATTGAAGAAACCTATGAGTTATCGGATGCTGTATTAGAGAATAATTTACCTGAAATCAAAAAAGAATTGGGGGATTTGCTATTGCATATTGTGTTCTACGCCAAAATCGGTGCTGAACAACAAGCATTTGATATGGCAGATATTATTGATACATTATGCGATAAAATGATTTCGCGACATCCTCATGTATACGGAGACATAGAAGCGACCAATGCACAAGCGGTTAAACAAAATTGGGAAGTGCAAAAACTCAAAGAAGATGTTAATCGCAGTGTGTTGGCGGGTGTGCCACAAACGTTGCCTGCACTAATTAAAGCCTATCGAATGCAAGAAAAAGTACGTGGTGTGGGTTTTGATTGGGATAATAAAGAACAAGTGTGGGAAAAAATTGAAGAGGAAATGCAGGAATTTAAAGATGAGTTGGATGTTAATGATGCTGAAAAAATGGAAAACGAATTTGGTGATATTTTATTTAGTTTGGTGAATTATGCGCGTTTCGTTGGTGTCAATCCTGAAACAGCACTTGAACGTACCAATAAACGTTTTATGCGTCGCTTCAAACAAGTAGAAATATTAGTAAAACAAGACGAAAAAGACTTACACGATATGGAATTAGCAGAAATGGAACAATACTGGCAACAGGCTAAAAAACAGGTTGATTAAGACCATTCAAGTCTATAAGCAATTGATAATTGTGTGTAATAATTGATTCAAACAGGTAGGGTAACCAATTAGGTAATTAGATAACACCCTACACTTGCTCAAATAGTACATGTTGTACAGGTCGCATGTTCATAATAATAGGCATTCAGAATTATTTAATCTTAGCTTCCTTGTACTCCACATGCTTACGAATTGTTGGATCGTACTTCTTAAGTACTAATTTGTCTGGCGTAGAACGTTTGTTTTTAGTAGTCGTATAAAAATGACCCGTGCCCGCTGTTGAAACTAATTTAATTTTGTCGCGCATGATGTTGCTCCGTTAAATTTTAAAACCGCGTCCACGCATTTCAGCCAATACAACGTCAATACCTTTCTTGTCAATGGTACGCATACCTTGACGAGAAACACGCAATTTTACCCAACGATTTTCACTTTCAACCCAAAAACGATGTGAATGTAAATTAGGTAAAAAACGACGACGAGTTTTGTTATTTGCATGAGAAACATTGTTCCCAGACATTGGGCGTTTGCCTGTCACTTCACAAACTCTAGCCATAGCAGTTCTCCAGAAATCCCAAGAAAAAATAAGCCGACAATTTTAACAAAGTTCTGCTAAATAACAAGCGAAAAAAGAACTTAATCTAAAATCAATCCTAATTGGGAGAGCACTTTACTTTGAAAGGAGCTAAAAAAGCAAGCTAAAATAGTATTAATGGTATGATTTTCGCGTTAATAAACTATTCTCATTTGCATTCAACTGTTGCGGTGCAGCATAAATCAGAAATAAATCAAAAACCGCAAATCCTATAAAAAAGAACCTAATTATCACTTTTATAGCGATTCACAAAAGAGATTTTGCACCAATGCTCGCTTATTATCACAATATGTCTAAATTGATTCAGTAAAAATCAGCAGCTTAGAAAGCAATACATCATCTCAAAACATTCTAAGACTGCCAATCTTTTAAAGTGATTAAGCTGTTACTTTTTCCACAACATTCTCTGGTACTTGTTTAAGGTTGGCAGAATCAGTTGTTTCTACCATTTCAGGGGTAATATTTTTAATTTGTGGCTCAATGTCTTCAATCTCATCCTTCGCATCTGTAACATCATCAACCACAACAACATCAGGCGTGACATTTTTAACTTGTGGCTCATCGGTTTCCGCATACAACATAGAACCATTAACTGCTGCAACTAAGTTGAAACCATTATTTAACACTAAAGAACTCGCTAAACCAAAATAGCCAAATAAACCGCCTAAAATACAAAAAGTGTTTGGAATCGCAATTAAATAGAAACTTCGTTGTACATTCCCATGTAAAGTATCAGCAACTTCAAATAGATAGTTGAATTTCTGTAAATGCCCATCCATAAAAATAACATCGGCAACATCAACTGCAATGGTCGACGCGCCATGTAAAGACACACCAATATCGGCATAAGACAAGGCGGCAGAATCATTAATCCCATCACCAACCATCATCACTTTTTTGCCTTGTTCTTGTAATGCCTTAACATGGTCTGCTTTTTCGTGAGGTAAGACCCCTGCAAAATAACGGTCAACCCCTAATTCGTTGGCTAATTCACGGGTTGGTGCTTCATGATCGCCTGAGATTAAAATGATCTCTTTAATGCCACGTTCATGTAAATGCTCAATAATATCGCGGGCTTCATCACGTACCGTTGACTGTAATTCAACCAAGCCTGCAATTTCATTGTTAATCGCAATCAAAATCGCCGAATGTCCACGGGCACGGGTATCTTGCAACGCTTCGTCGATGATGTCAGGCAAATTAATTTCTTCACGTTCCATGTAACGCCCACTGCCCACTTTGACCAAATCGCCTTGCACCATCACTTCAATCCCAAAACCCACATGATATTTAGAATCGTCATGAGGCGGTAAAGTCATACCACGGTTTTTAGCTTCTTGCAAAATCGCATTGGCAATCGGATGTGAAAATTTCTGTTCAGCGGTTGCGGTATATAATAAAATTTTATCTTCAGAATACTTCGCATTAGTTAAAACAATATTGGCAACTTTTGGCACATCGTGGGTTAAAGTCCCCGTTTTATCGAATAACACCACATCAATATGATTTAAATTCTCAAATACGCGACTGTCTTTTACCAAAACGCCATGTTTGGCAGATTTGCCCAATGCCGCAAGTAACGCAATCGGAGCTGCAACACGAATCCCCGTACCATAATCCGCATTAATAATCGCTAACATCGCGTTGGGGCTGGTTACGGCATAACCTAATGCACCCAAGCCCAAAGTCGGTAACACCATCCGATCCGCAATATCTTCACCCATCGACTGTAAATCAACTTTATAAGTCGCCGCATCATTAATAATTTCTAAGACTTTCGATGCAACCGTATCGCCACCCGTCTTATCCACTTTGACATGAATTTTACCGCCAACCAAAACGGTCGTAGCAAGTGCCTCATCGCCTTGATGTTTTTCTACAGGTGCAGATTCTCCCGTCAAACTGTGCTGGTCAATCATCGCTTCACCGTAGACAATTTCACCATCAATAGGGATTTGTTCACCTGTATTAACAATCACAATGTCACCCTTATTTAATTCCTCAACAGGGGTTTGCACTTCTTGACCATCAACCAATAACCATGCGTAACGTGCTTGTTCACCAAAAATATCAGCTAAATATTGGCGCGATTGACGACGGGTTTTTTCTAACAATAAATCTGCGATATCCAACACCCAAATCATGAATGCAGCCGCACCAATTTGCCCAAACACTAAACATAAAGAAATAGCCGTTGCATCTAAAATATCAACCTTAATTCGTTTTTCTTTAAAAATAGCATCAGCGGCTTCTTTAAAAATTTCCGCAGCAGTATAGCCAATTAATACCAAAGTAATGGGTGCTAAAACTGGCAGGAAAAATTGCGAAACAACCGCTGTTCCCATCACACCTGTTACGAGTGCAAATTGGTAAGGTTTTCTATTACTTTCTTCTTCAACAACAGAAAGTCCCGTATCTTCAGTTTGTTGCAATACAATATCTTGCTCGTCAATATCAGCCTCAACTTGGGCATTTCTATCACCTGCAATCGATAAGTAAGAACGGGTGTCTTTAGCGACTTTTTTCCAGTTTAATTTACTGGCAGCAACACCAGCTCCAACAAGTAAAATACCTGCTAAATGAATCATTTTGCGCAATCCTAAACTGAAGTTGAGATGATGAATTATAACCATAAATACCCTAAATATGAAATCCAGTTTGAAATAAATACGTCATATTTGTGGATTTTCAAAAAAATGCTAATTTATGCTAGTATTCATTAACTAAAAACGGTAGTATGAGCTTGCTATATAAGCTATTTACTTGAACATTCATGTAAAAATTGTTGTCTAGTTAGTTGCAAAGAACTTATAATATATCAAACTAACTACAAAATTTATTGCGATAGTTATGATAGAAACAACTTATTTAACTAATCATTTATTGATTGCGATGCCCAATTTAGATGACCCGCATTTTGCGCAAACAGTGACTTATATTTGTATGCACAATGACGATGGCGCGATGGGTATTGTGATTAATCGTCCTATTATGGGTGTTGATGTCGGTCAAGTGTTCGAGCACATGGATATTGAATCAATCAGCCTTGTCGCTGAACGATTGCCTGTTTTTGATGGCGGTCCTGTACAAAAAGAACGGGGATTTGTATTGCATGAACCAACAGACAACTGGGATGCAATGTTGATATTACAAAAAAACGTTGCTGTTACAACTTCGCGGGATATTTTACACGCACTGGCAAAAGGTCATGGACCTGATAAGGTATTGATTGCATTGGGTTATGCGGGTTGGTCGGCAGGACAGCTTGAACAAGAAATGTTGGAAAATACATGGTTGAGCATTCCCGCATCTGATAATGATATTATGTTTAACGTGCCGATTGAAAAGCGTTGGCAAGCTGCAGCCTCAAAATTGGGCATCGATTTAAATTTATTATCAACTCAAGCTGGGCATAGTTAACTCATAATGACTGTTCAAACATTATTGGCTTTTGATTATGGGCGACGTAGAATCGGGGTGGCAGTTGGTCAAACTCTAACCCAATCTGCAAGACCCTTAGCCGTTCTAAAAATCAATAAAAACAAACAACTCCCTTGGCAACAAATTCAGCAATATATTACTGAGTGGCAGCCACATGCTTTAGTTTTAGGTCTTTCTCAACACGCTGATGGTTCGCAGAATAAAATTACTCAGGCTATTTACGACTTTAAAGCAGAGCTAGAACAACGCTATCAGCTTCCTGTCCATTTGGTTGATGAAACTTTAACTTCTGTTGCAGCTCAAGAATATTTAGAACAAACAGGGCAAAAAGAACAGTTTATTGATGCGATTGCCGCAAAAATGATTTTAGAAACGTGGTTGCGAGGATAGTAAATATTTTTTAAGATTTTGTTTTATCTGCTA
The DNA here is from genome assembly GCA_035829175.2 of Candidatus Albibeggiatoa psychrophila. Classification (GTDB taxonomy): domain Bacteria; phylum Pseudomonadota; class Gammaproteobacteria; order Beggiatoales; family Beggiatoaceae; genus Albibeggiatoa; species Albibeggiatoa psychrophila. The sequence continues at coordinate 938 of JAYQWJ020000492.1, read as the reverse complement.
TTTTTAAAAGTATTCTGATTTAAGCCACAAACTGACAAGACGTTTTTTATCCTGCCAGCTTCTTACCACTTTTCAAATTAATGTAATAGCTGTTTTTTACCGCGCTAGATTAAATAAACGGAAAAAATTCTGCGTCGTATGTTCTGCGATTGTTTCTAATGATTCACCACGCAAATCGGCAATAAATTGAGCAACATGACGTGTATAAGCAGGCTGATTGATTTTGCCTCGATGCGGCACAGGTGCTAAATAAGGAGAATCAGTTTCTACTAACATTCTATCAAGCGGTACTTTTTTCGCCACTTCTTGCAAAGTCTTCGCACTTTTAAACGTCACAATTCCTGAAAATGAAATATAAAAATTCATATCCATCGCCTGACTTGCAGTGTCCCAATCTTCAACAAAACAGTGCATTACGCCGCCAACATCACGGGCATTTTCTGTCTGCAATACTTTCAATGTGTCTTGAGAAGAATCACGAGTGTGAATAATCAAAGGCTTAGAAGTTTGTTTTGCCGCTTCAATATGCACTTTAAACCGCTCATGTTGCCATGCCAAATCACCTTGGCTACGAAAATAATCTAAGCCCGTCTCACCAATCGCAATGACATTCGGCTCATCAGCCAACTCAACAAGCTGTTGCACAGTGGGTTCTATGCCTTCGGTGGTATTTGGATGCACACCCACAGAAGCAAACACATTATCATGTTGTTGAGCATGACTTAGTATGGCGGGAAAACTTTCCAAATCAACTGAAACGCATAAGCAATGGTTCACACCCATCTGTTGCGCATTTTTCAACAAGGTTTCTGCGGGTGTATGTTTATCTAAATCTAAATGACAATGGGAATCTACAAGCATGGTGACATCGTATAAATTAAGTTTTGAGTGAAATAAAGCCCTGAAATATAAAATAAATACTTAGGCTTTATATGTTT
>JAYQWJ020000491.1:0-2648 GCA_035829175.2 Candidatus Albibeggiatoa psychrophila | reverse complement strand
TCGCATTGGCTACCATTCAACACTTTATGTGAGAGGTTCTAGTTCATTTTGGGGTGAAAGTGTGTTGTTTTTGCTCAATGGAAAACGCCTAAACGAAGGCTTAACAGGCGGTGCATTATCATTTATTCCTGACTATCCAATTGATAATATAAAACAAATAGAAGTAATACGCGGACCGGGTAGTGCATTGTATGGCGCAAATGCGTTTATGGGTGTGGTCAATATTATTACCCAAACAGGTAAAGAAAGTGATGGTGGTCAAATCAGTGTGCGTGGGGGAACAAATGAAAATCTATTACTCAAAGCTGAATATGGTAAACAAATCAACGATGACTTTAATTTTAAACTCTATAGTAGTCTGACGAATTACGATAATGATAATTTGCCACAGCGTGATGTAACATGGACATCTGGCGATAAAGTTGAATCCTTAACCCAACGGGTTAATACTGATGCTCGACATTTAGTCCATCTTGGCGGTCGTGCGCAATACCGAAGTATTGATATTGAAGTTGGCTACAAAAGCTCGCGTAATAGTAATAATTGGGGAGTGGGCACGTTAAGTGACAGAACTGATGACAGTTATCGCCATCATTTTAAAACCGAACAAATCAATATTGGTATCAACCATCAGCTCGATTTTTCAGAACATCTCTCTTTAAACAACCAAGCCTCTTATGTTAATAACCGTTCTGAAACCCAGTTACGCGCCAGTTTAGGAGCTATTAATCTCTTTGGGCAAGAAGCCACACCCGCCTTAGCCGCCGCCAATACATTGTTTATGCCTTGGAATACTGACACTTTGAACTTAGAAACTAATCTTTCATGGCATGTTCGTAACCATCATGATGTCATTGTTGGATTTAATTATGAGCGCGACCACGTCAATCCGATGAATGACAGAAGCAATGTAAATCTTGGCAACAAATTGGTGTTAGATAATTATATAGACATTCAAACCAATATAATGCCTGAAAGTCAGCGAGAAGTGTATGCCTTATTTACCCAATACAGTTGGACTATCAATGAATTGCTAAAGTTAACTGCGGGAGTAAGAAGTGATTATTATTCAGACTTTGGTACAACGACTAATCCACGTTTAGCGTTAGTGTATAAACTAAGCAATAAATTGAATATTAAAGCATTGTATGCTCAAGCCTTTCATGCCCCATCGCTTAAAGATTTATATCGTCAGACACATTCGATTAAAGCGAATCCTGATTTAAAACCAGAAACCATGAAATCCTATGAATTACAATTACAATATCAACTCAGATATGATTTATTATTATCCAGCTCTTTGTTTAAATTTGATATAAATGATGTGATTCGTAATATTTCTACCCAAAACCCTGAAAATCCAATTGAAGTACAAGTTCGCAACATTGGTCAGTCGTCGGCAAAAGGAATTGAACTAGAAGCTTTTTATCGTCCATATAAGCAATTTTCTTTATTTGCAAATTATACTTATACTGATTCTCAGCAAGATACTGATGGGCATAATGTGGAAATAGAAGGTGTTCCAAAACAATCGCTTAACATAGGCATTCAGTCACAACTTGCATCCACATTGACATTTAATATCAGTGCTTATCGTCGTTGGCAATGGACTTCTCAAGCCGCAACGCCTGTTTATGCTGATTTTACACCGCCTGATTACACCATTGTGAATTCACGCCTTATTTGGCAAGCTAAACCCAATCTACGCTGGACGTTTGATGTTTTCAATGCCTTCGATTCAATTCCGTCTTATCCAAGTCAACATAGTTTTGTACCTGAAGGGATTCCCGCGAATGGACGTACTATTTTATTCGGATTTGAAGTGAAATTTGATTGATAATTTGGCATAATTGCTGAAAAGCTGTTCCAAACAGCCGATTTTAGACAAAAGGACAGAAAATATGACAAATGTGAGCATTAGACAAGGACGGGTTGATGATATAACGGGTATTTTTAATTTGGTAAAAGAATTAGCCAGTTATGAAAATGCGCAGTTAGAATTAACCAATACTGAACAACGAATGCGAGAAGATGGATTTGGTGAAAAACCATGCTTCCACAGTTTTATTGCAGAATCGAATCAGCAAATTATTGGTGTGGCATTATATTACTTTAGCTATTCATCTTGGAAAGGTAAGTCCATGTACATTGATGACTTGATTGTCACCGAAGAATATCGACATACAGGTATTGGACGTTCATTATTTAAAGTCTGCATTGAAGAAGCTAAACGCCAACAAGTTTATAAATTACACTGGCAAGTATTAGACTGGAATGCGTCAGCGATTGATTTTTATAAAAAACTGGGCGCAACCTTTGATGCTGAGTGGATTAACTGCAAAATTTTGCATGATAAAATACAACTGGCTTAATTTAACCTTTGCGGTTTTTCATATTTGTGCGGAGCGATTATTATCAGTAGGTTTAACAATATGCTACAGTCGCTCCCTAGCTATTTTTCCACCTGCAAAATCCTATAAATTTCACTAATATCCTCATCAATCAAATAGCATAAAATTGTTTATCTTGGTCAGTATTTCTATTTTTACACAAAATCCACCGTTATTTTGTATTGTGTTATTATATCTATTAAGGTTGAGGATGTTGAAAATGGAGGCTTTTAGCATACTCTACAACCTTCGACACAA
>JAYQWJ020000490.1:0-4579 GCA_035829175.2 Candidatus Albibeggiatoa psychrophila | reverse complement strand
GAAATAAAAATAATTTGCACTCGGTCAGACATGTCCTTAACCAACTCACAAAAACGCCCCACATTGGTATCATCAAGCGGTGCATCGACTTCATCTAACATACAAAATGGCGAAGGATTCAACTCAAAAATTGAAAAAACCAACGCAATTGCAGTTAATGCCTTCTCACCGCCTGAAAGTAAATGAATCGTACTGTTTCGTTTGCCCGGTGGACGCGCCATAATCGTCACCCCAGATTTTAGTAAATCATCGCCAACAATTTCTAAATACGCCTGACCACCGCCAAATAAACGCGGAAACAACATCTGTAAACTGGTATTCACCGATTCAATTGTATGCTTAAAGCGATTACGGGTTTCACGGTCAATGGAGCGAATTGCATTTTCTAAAGTTTGTAGCGATTCCGTCAAATCTCCTGACTGCTGGTCTAAATATTCCTTGCGATTTTGCTCTTCCTGATACTCTTCCAACGCCGCCATATTCACCGAACCCAACCGACTCAACTTACGTTCTACCGCCTCAATTTGTGACAGCCAACTTTCCTCATCGGCATATTCTGGCAACTCCGCCAACAAACTGAGCGCACTTAATTCTTGCTCTTCCAATTGCTCTTCAATGGTTTGGCGACGCACTTCTTTGCCCTGACAATCCATTTTCAGCTTCTCTAACTGCTCACGTAATTCAGTGCTACGGGCTTCTAATTGACGGCGTTGGGCTTCATATTCGGTTAAACTATTTTCTATATTTTCAACGGTTTGTTTCGCTTCTGCCAATGTCTCACTAATCACTGCCTTTTCTTGGCTAAATGACTCCAATTCCTCACGTAAATCTGCAACAGGATCATTTTTCTCCATATTCTGCTCTAATTCATATTTTTGCTCACTTAACTGCTCTAAGCGTTCCTCTAAACGTTGGATACCCTGTTGTAAACGTTGATGATCTGTACGCATAGTTTCTGAACGCATTTGGATTTGGTGTCGATTTTCTTTCGTCATCTGATAACGTTGTCGAGCCTGAAAAACCGTTTCCTGTAAAATGGCTTTTTGTTGCGATAACTGTTCACGTTCATCCGCATATTTTTCCATTTCATCAAGGGCTTGATACAAATTTTCGCGGGTAATATCTAAATTTTCACTGTCTTGCTCGATTTTTTGCTTTAACTCATCTTTCTCATCATTTAAACGCCGTATTTGTAATTTTAAATTTTCCAAGCGTGCAGACTTACCACCATGCTGTGACTGTAATTGCGAATATTGATGACGGATTTCATTGACTTGGGCTTGGGTTTGGTCACGTTGATTATCAGCTTGACGTAAAGCATCGCGTTGAATATCTAGGCGTTGCTCTAACTCTTCAACCACACAATTTAACTCGACTAACTCAGCTTTAATGTGCTTGATTTCCTGCTCACGCGCCAGCACACCTGTTTGTGCATCTCCGCCTTGTTCGCTGCATAACCAGTTTTGTCCCAGCCACACACCTTGTTTTGTGATAATTGATTCATGTGGCAACAAATCAGCTTGCATAACAAAGGCTTGCTCTATATCTTCAGCCATTTTGATATGAGCCAATAATGGAGCTAAATCCAAATCTGTTGTGACTTTTTGCAATAAACTGTTTTCTGGAATCGCTTGGGTTGCCGTTTGCTCCAAAAATAAAAATAAATGTCCTGTAGGCGGATTTTGCAATGAAGTCGCTAAATTCTGTAGATTACCGATTCGTAATGCTTGCAACGCCGAACCTAATACGGTTTCCACCGCCAATTCCCAACCTGTTTCGACTTGAATCGCTTGGGCAATTTGTTCCGCATCGGTTAAGTTTTGTGCAGCCAACCATTGATTTAACGCATCATCATTTTGACTTAAAGCCGCCTCTTGCAATACTTCCAAAGAGGATAAACGCCCAGTGAGTTGATTGAGTTTAGTTTGATTTTGATGCAATTCTGAGGATAAATGCTGGGTTTCATCACGTAAATGGGTCACAGATTCTTGAAATTCAGCCAGTTGCGTATCGGATTTATCCAATTCTGACTTTACGCCATCCATTTCGCCTTCAAGCACTTTTAATTCATTTTCAACCAGTTTGACATCAATTTGCTGACTTTCGGTTTCTAATTTAAATAATCGTTGCTGACTTTGATCCAGTTGCTGCTCTAAGTGTTCTAAACGGGTCTTTTCAACTTGGGAGCGTTGCGTGGGTTCAGCCGCTTTTAAATTAAATTCATCCCATTGCAATTGCCAGTCTTGTAGCTGTAATTCTGCTTGTTCTAAACTGGTTTGGGTTTCTTGTTCGGCTTCTTGAGCGGATTCTAATTGGGCTTCTGCTTCGGCAATATCCACTGCTAAATCATCAAGTTGCTGCTGATCTTGTTCCAACTGTTCACGATTTGAATTTAAGCTGTCTTCAACTTGTTCTAAATCCCATTGTAATTGCTCGTTGCGTTCGCTGCTGTGTTCAATCGATTGCTGTAAACGATTTATTTCACCATCAATGGTATAAAAGCGTTCTTGAGTTGAATCTAATTGTTTTTGGGCTTGAATGCGATCTTCACGACCTTGGGTATTTTTGTCCTCAAGTTCATGTAATGACAGTAAATCTGCTTGTAAATTCTGCGCTAATTCTTCGATTTGCTGTTGTTGAGCTTGTACATCAGTATCTAAATCTTGCCAACGAATTGCTAACAATTGTCCACGTAATAGATGTTCAGATTCTTTGAGTTCTTTATGCTTTTCCGCTTCTTTGGCTTGTTTTTGCAATTTATTAAGCTGTTTATCTAATTCACCACGAATTTCATCTAACCGCGCCATATTTTCACGGGTTTGTTTCATGCGTTGTTCAGTTTCTTTACGTCGTTCTTTATATTTTGAAATCCCTGCGGCTTCTTCAAAAAAGATACGCAAATCATCGGGCTTGGCTTCAATCAAACGCGAAATCATGCCTTGTTCAATAATCGAATAACTACGCGGGCCTAAACCTGTGCCTAAAAATAAATCGGTAATATCTCTGCGCCGACATTTCACCCCATTTAAAAAATAGGTGGATTGGGCACTGCGATTGATTTCACGTCGCACCGAAATTTCGTCTTGCCCATCATATTTTTCTAATTCAACTTCATTAAAAACCATCTCAATATAGGCTTTATCTGCCTTTTTGCGTTTGCTTGAGCCATTAAAAATCACGTCGGTCATTGCTCCGCCACGCAGATTTTTAGCCGAGCTTTCGCCCATGACCCAGCGCACTGCATCAATGACGTTGGATTTGCCGCAGCCATTGGGCCCGACAACGCCGACACGATTACTAGGAAATAATAAAGTGGTTGGCTCGACAAAGGATTTGAAACCCGCGAGCTTAAGTTTACTGAGGCGCATGAATGGATAAGGTCTAAACTGTTTTAGAAAAGGGGTCGATTATAAGCTGAAATGAAGGCTTTATGCTAGAAATGTGCGGTAAATCTTGTTTGCTCATTATGTATTTCGGTATTTTTAAATATTTTTCGTATTCTATTTTCAATAGCGTATAATTTGCGGTCTTATTTCTCCTAACTTAATACCGCTCTTCTATGCTGAAAGGTAAAAAAATCATTGTCGTTATGCCTGCGTACAATGCAGAATCGACCCTACGTCAAACTTATGCTGAAATTCCGCATGATATTGTTGATGAAGTTATCTTGGTGGATGATAAAAGCAATGATGAGACGGTGATTATTTCAGAGTCTTTAGGTATTCACACGGTCTTACATTCGCAAAATTTGGGTTATGGCGGCAATCAAAAAACTTGCTATCGCGTGGCACTAGAAAAAGGTGCAGATATTGTGATTATGTTGCATCCTGACTATCAATACACGCCAAAATTAATTACTGCCATTGCGTCCATGTTAGCAGAAGATTTATTTGATTGTGTCTTAGGTTCGCGCATTTTAGGAACAGGTGCATTAAAAGGTGGAATGCCGCTATATAAATACATTGCAAACCGCATTTTAACCTTGGTGCAAAATCTGGTTATTAATTATAAATTATCTGAATATCACACAGGCTACCGCGCCTTTTCACGCAAAGTATTGCAAACCCTGCCATTAGAAAACAATTCCAATGATTTTTTGTTTGATAATCAAATGTTAGCGCAAATCGTATATGCAAAATATGCCATTGGTGAGGTGACTTGTCCCACTTTATATTTTGAACATGCGTCTTCGATTAATTTCAGTCGTTCAGTAACCTATGGATTAGGTGTGCTATGGACTTCGGTAGAATATCGTTTGCACAGTTGGAAACTGATTAGCTCAAAGTTGTTTCAGCCACTTGATAAAATCAGATAAACGTATTTTTGTGAAAATGGCTAATTTAAGATGAATTTATGTTTTTTTGAGTTGTTCGATTACATTTACATGGGTGTTAGCTCGTTACCAAATTCTATTTGGTAATGCCTGTCCATCAAGCTCTGCTTGAAGAAGTTCTTACAAAATCCTAATTGGTATAAAATTACTTTGTGAATTCAGGAGCGATAAGCATGAGTATTTTTAAAACTCCACCCGACATTTTAGAAAAAATCCAGCAATGTGCGAAGAATCAAGATAAGTCTT
>JAYQWJ020000489.1:0-2134 GCA_035829175.2 Candidatus Albibeggiatoa psychrophila | reverse complement strand
GGTGTGCTGATGTCCAATTTATTCCTACTCGATATTGAAACTAATTACGAACAGCATCATGCAGTTTTGCGTTTGTTTGATAATAATAATGTGTTGTTGGCGATCAATGAAGTCCGTTTGAGTGATACTGATGGTTTTTATTGGCAAGGTTTGTTTGATACACGCCATCATGTGGAAAACTATGCGAATAATCGGCGGATGGATTGGCAAAGTGAGCCATTATCAGCCGAGCAGTTGTTAACAGAAATTGGCGAGTTTTTAGGGCAAAAAGTCTTAGGCTCGGTGATTTTACAGTATTTGTATGAAGGGATTCATCAACGCACGGTGTTGGTTCGCTTACCTGATACGCAAAGTGATGTATTAGCGGCAGCTTTTGCGCGTATACCTTGGGATGTAGCGTGTCCGAGTCAGCAGGATGAGCCATTGTATCAAAAAGGTGTGGTAGTTCGGGCTATTACCAAAGATGATAGTTTGCAAACCAAACAAGTGGCGTTGTCGTTGGCAAATCGTGAGCCTTTGCGGGTGTTATTGGTGTTTGCACAAGCGGATAATTCGCCATTGTTGAATTTTCGTTTAGAGCGTGAGCATTTATTACGGTTTTTTTATGACAAGATTTTGCCTAAGCAGTTGGTACAAGTAGATGTGTTGACGTATGCAGTGAGTCGTGAGGCAATTAAGGCACAGGTTAAACAAGCAAGAGGTTATCACATTGTGCATTGGTCGGGTCACGGTCATCAGGATGGTTTAGAGGTGTATGGCGGCAAAGATAAAGGGGATTTGATTAGCAGTCAGGATTTAATTGCTCTGTTTCAGGAGGCAGGTGGTTTTATTCCGCAATTGGTGTTTTTGAGTGCGTGTCATTCTGCAAGTTTAATTAATCCAGAAGATTATGACAGTTTTGGACAGTATCAAGCTGCTGAGTTGTCTCAAAATAAAACTATAGAGTCCGTAAAAAAAATTGATGAAATGACAGCAGATAGACAAAGTTATACGGGTGTGGCGTTGGCATTGTTGCAAGTGGGTGTGCAGCAGGTGGTGGGAATGCGGTATAGCGTGACCGATGTGTATGCGCAGCAAGTGGGGCGGTTGTTTTATGAGCGATTATTGGCGGATGGTTTTGCTTGTGATGCAGCTTTGGCTTCGGCGCGGAGTGATTTGGCACGGGCTGAGGCGGTGACTTCTTCGGTGGTGGATCATGTGACACCAATGTTGTTTGGGCAGGATGTGTTAGAGATTGCAGCGTCTAAAGGACGCAGTGAACAAGCTAAAAAGTGTTTTCCCGAACCTGCACGTCAGCCGTTGTTAGAAACAGAATTTAAGCAGTCTATTGTGTTTGTCGGTCGGCATCGGGAATTAACTCAATTGCAGCAAGATTGGTTAGGTGATACTGGGCAAACGGTGGCGGTGTTGCAAGGTTTAGCGGGTTTGGGTAAAACGGCGATTGCGGCGGAGGCGATTCATTTATGGCATACGCAGTTTAATTGGGTGTTGGTGGTGCAGGCGAAAGGTGATGCGTTGGCAGCAGAGGGTTTTTATCAACAGTTGGATAAGTGGTTGATTCGTTGCGGTAAAGTGTATCGTGAAGCATGTCAGCAGGATGATTTGAAAAAGGTGTATTTGGATGATGCGGTGTATCAGGGTGCAGCGCGTTATGAGGTGATGCGGGATAATTTGATTGATGCGTTGTTGAATGAGCGGTTTTTGTTGGTGATTGATAATTTTGAGACCTGTTTGTTGGACAGTCGGGCGTGCAAAGACCCTGAGTGGTCGCAGTTGTTACAGGCATTTGTGAATCGTTTGCAGGGTGCGGGTTCACGGGTGTTGTTGACTTCGCGGCATGTGCCAGTGGATTTGGAGCAGCAGGCGGTTTTGTTGCAGTTGGGGGCGTTGGTGTTTCGTGAGGCGCGGATGTTGTTTGAGAGTCATGCGGTGTTGCGGGGGTTGTATTGGGATGATAGGAAGTTGGCGATTCGGGTGTGGGAGGTGAGTCGTGGGCATCCATTGATTATGCAGCGTTTGGCGGATATGGCGGGTGATAAGGCGGTGTTGGAGGCGGCATTGAATCAGTTGACGGCACAGGGTTTGTCGCAGTTGTCTGATTTGTTGGTGGGTGCGAAGAGTGAGGCGGAGCAGG
>JAYQWJ020000488.1:0-5151 GCA_035829175.2 Candidatus Albibeggiatoa psychrophila | reverse complement strand
GACAGTCTACGTGTGCATAGTGACGGTTGTCTGATTCGTATTCAACATGTGCTGTCGCAATTGTGATACCACGCGCTTTTTCTTCAGGCGCATTATCAATTTGGTCATAGGCTTTGAACTCACCACCATGCTTCTCTGCCATACATTTCGTTAAAGCAGCCGTTAAAGTGGTTTTACCATGGTCAACATGACCAATTGTGCCTACGTTTACGTGCGGTTTACTCCGATCAAATTTCTGTTTGGACACGCTCTTGTTCCCCGTTGTCTTTAGTCACTTTGATAAACGCTGTATACAACAACATTGTTGTCAAAAGTTGTGATTAATCTCAGTTCTTAAAAGTGTTCACGTTGGCGATGATTGTGTTTAAATCAAACACCGCCAATCGACAATTCATTAGCCTCGGTTTTTCTTGATAACCGCTTCGGCAATATTACTTGGTGCTTCTGAATATTTATCAAATTGCATGGTGTAGCTTGCACGACCTTGGGTTAAAGAACGCAAGTCTGTTGCATAACCAAACATTTCGGATAAAGGCACTTCAGCTTTGATGCTTTTGCCTGTAGGAATATCTTCCATACCTTGCAAAATACCGCGACGACGATTTAAATCACCCATCACGTCACCCATGTAGTCTTCAGGCGTTACAACTTCAACAGCCATAACAGGTTCAAGTAAGATGGCTTTCGCTTTTTTTGCACCTTCTTTAAAACCTAAAGAACCTGCTAAACGGAATGCTGTTTCACTTGAATCCACTTCATGGTATGAACCATCGTATAGCGTGACTTTCACGTCAACCACTGGATAACCTGCAATCACGCCGTTTTTCATCTGGTCTTGAATACCTTTATCAACTGCTGGAATGTATTCTTTAGGAATAACACCGCCGACAATTTCATTGATAAATTCGTAACCACCACCTGCTTTCTGAGGTTCAATTTTTAACCAAACATGACCGTATTGACCACGACCACCCGATTGGCGAACAAATTTACCTTCTTGCTCAATAGATTGTTTAATGGTTTCGCGGTAAGCAACTTGAGGTGCGCCTACATTGGCTTCAACTTTGAATTCACGTCTCATACGATCAACAATAATTTCAAGGTGTAACTCACCCATACCAGAAATAATTGTTTGACCTGATTCTTCATCAGTATGAACACGGAAAGAAGGGTCTTCAGCTGCTAATTTAGATAAAGCGATGCCCATTTTTTCTTGGTCAGCTTTAGTTTTAGGTTCAACCGCAACCGAAATAACAGGTTCTGGGAATTCCATACGTTCTAAAGTAATGATCTGATCTTTAGAACACAAGGTATCACCTGTTGTCACATCTTTTAAGCCAATAGCAGCAGCAATGTCGCCTGCGCATACTTCTTTAATTTCTTCACGCGAATTAGAGTGCATTTGCACAATACGACCTACACGCTCACGTTTTTGTTTGACAGCGTTATAGATTGTATCGCCAGAATTAAGTGTGCCAGAGTAAACACGGAAGAAAGTTAATGTACCCACAAACGGGTCAGTCGCAATTTTAAATGCTAATGCAGCAAAAGGGTCTGCGTCAGTTGGGTGACGTTCAGCTTCAGTTTCAGCAGCATCATCAAGGACACCTTTAATTGCTTCCACATCATTTGGTGCTGGCATGTAGTAAATAATTGCGTCTAGCATGGCTTGCACACCTTTATTTTTAAAGGCAGAACCACACATTGTAGGGACGATTTCATTGGCGAGAGTTTGGAGACGAATACCTAAGCGAACATCTTCTTCAGACAAGTCATCATCTTCAAGGTATTTTTCCATCAACTCTTCATTGGCTTCGGCTGCTGATTCAAGCATTTTCTCACGCCATTCTTGGCATAAGTCAACAAGATCATCAGGAATTTCTTTTTCTACATAGCTCATTCCTTGGGTTGAATCATCCCAAAAAATTGCTTTCATCTTGATGAGATCAACAACACCTTGGAAGTTTTCTTCAGCACCGATAGGAATTTGGAGAGGAATTGGATTGGCAGCTAAGCGTTCTCTAATTTGCTCAACAACACGCAAAAAGTCTGCGCCTGCTCTATCCATTTTATTGACAAAGGCCATACGTGGTACGCCGTATTTATTTGCTTGTCGCCATACTGTTTCTGATTGAGGCTCTACACCACCAACCGCACAGAATACTGCACAAGCACCATCTAATACACGTAATGAACGCTCTACTTCAATCGTGAAGTCAACGTGTCCCGGCGTGTCAATAATATTGATACGATGTTCATCAAACTGCTGTCCCATACCACGCCAAAAACAAGTTGTAGCAGCTGAGGTAATGGTGATACCACGTTCCTGCTCTTGCTCCATCCAGTCCATAGTGGCTGCACCGTCATGGACTTCACCAATTTTGTGCGAAAGACCTGTATAAAATAAGATGCGCTCAGTCGTAGTCGTCTTACCCGCATCAATATGCGCCATAATGCCGACATTACGGTAGCGTTCAAGAGGTGTTTTACGTGCCACGTCTAAAACCTTTATCTATTGTGAAAGAACAAAATAGAAACAATACTAAAAAGTGATTAAATTAATATTACCATCTAAAATGTGAGAATGCTTTGTTGGCTTCAGCCATACGATGCACGTCTTCACGTTTTTTGATTGCAGTACCCTTATTTTCGTAAGCATCTAACATTTCGTTAGCCAAACGAGCACCCATTGATTTTTCGCCACGTTTACGCGCCGATTCAACCAACCAACGCATTGCCAAAGCAGTTCTACGTGCTGGGCGAACTTCAACAGGAACTTGATATGTTGAACCACCTACACGACGCGACTTAACTTCAACAACAGGTTTTACATTTTCAAGTGCTTTTTCAAATACTTCTAATGAATCTTTATCTGATTTTTCTGAAATACGATCAAGTGCACCATATACAATTCGTTCTGCAACTGCTTTTTTGCCGTCAACCATTAAGATGTTGACAAACTTAGCCAATATTTGATTGCCGTATTTCGGGTCTGGCAGAATGGCTCGCTGAGCAATGACTCTTCTTCTTGGCATAATAGAAAACCTTATCTCTTAACTTATGATTTAGGACGTTTCGCGCCATATTTAGAACGCCCTTGTCTTCTTGCACTTACACCAGAAGTATCAAGGCTACCCCGTACCGTATGATAGCGCACACCAGGCAAATCTTTTACCCGTCCACCACGAATCAATACCACGGAATGTTCTTGTAGGTTATGACCTTCACCACCAATATAGGTAGTTACTTCCATACCGTTAGTTAAACGCACACGAGCAACTTTACGCATCGCTGAGTTTGGTTTCTTCGGTGTCGTTGTATAAACACGAGTACAAACGCCACGTTTCTGTGGACATGCGTCTAATGCTGGAACATTACTCTTCTGAACTGGTGACTTGCGTGGTTTACGCACTAATTGGTTAATCGTTGCCATAATACTGTTTCATTTTTTTTGATGACTAAAAGCGCAGTGTATTTGTTAATAATATTCTTTATTATTCAATATTGTAAAAGAGAACCGCCGTTTTGTTTAGGCAGCCTTTCACGAAAGAGCGAAATTTTATGCGTTATGAGAAGCTGTGTCAAGTATTTTTTAAAGGTTTTTAAAGATAAGAGGGAAGTTTATAATGATTTTGATAGGGCTTTAAGCCTTGTTATGTGTAAATATAGCATGAGATTTTTAAAAAGATGATCCACAACACCAAACCTCTTCGCTATTTATTGATGAGGAAAATATGATTATTTGCTCAACAGGAGACAGCATGGAATTCTTTGAATTAAAAGATTGGTTAGTCTTTTTGGTATTGCTCATAACGGTTGTAGCAATGAAGATATGTAAACACTTCAAATATCAAACACTATCTAATCAATTATTTTACTTTTCTCAAACCATCTTTATTGTTTGGGTTATCTATTCTGCAATCTATGGTTTTTAACATTTTCTAAAACTTATCAAAAAATCCTTATGCTACTATGCTTAGCCTTGAAGAACCAACAAATTGAAAAATATTAAAAGACGGGCAAGATACCAGTCATCGAATAAGCAATAAAATATATTAATTTAATTTTAGTTCTTTACTATCATAAGTTTAGCCTTAGTTTAAAGCAATCACTTGAATTTAAAAGTTGAGTTATTTCAACGAAATAAGGCATAATATTGCGCTTTGCAAAACACGAGGAATCTACCCATACATGGCTAAAGAAGATAGCATTGAAATGGAAGGCGTTATCACTGAAACTCTTCCAAATACGATGTTTCGTGTCAAACTTGATAATGGGCACATTGTGACCGCGCACATTTCTGGCAGAATGCGTAAACATTATATCCGAATTTTGACTGGCGACAGGGTAACGGTTCAATTAACACCTTATGATTTGACTAAAGGTCGAATTACTTACCGTGCTCGTTAAGCAATATCATCGCTCACTTTTCTAATAATTTTGTCTAATATATTGATTTTATTTAACAACCTCTTTTTAGAGATTATTTAAAATCAATGGGTTAGCATATTTGTGACGAAGGTATCATTAAGTGCTAAGCATTTAAATGTTGCTGGCGAATGTCATCCAATAAGCCTCGGCTAGCGGCTTCGATGAGGTCTAACACATGTTCAAACCCATTACCGCCTCCATAATACGGGTCTGGTACTTCTTTGACATTCAAATCAGGCGCAAAATCAAGGAACATACTTAGCTTATGTTCCTGTCCCTTGGGGCAAGCTCGTTTTAAAATTGAATAATTATCTCTATCCATTGCCAAAACATAATCAAACTCCTCAAAATCATCAGCCGCAACACGTCTTGCGCGTAACTGGCTCATATCAATACCTCGTTTTCGAGCAACTTGCTGGGAACGCAAATCAGGTGGCTCACCAATATGATAAGCATGTGTTCCTGCCGAATCTATATGAATTTTTTCTTGCAAATTAGCCTGTTGTACTAGATGGGTAAATACACCTTCCGCCGTTGGTGAACGACAAATATTGCCCATACACACAAATAAGACCTTAATCATTATTGCTCCATCCTAAACGTTTAAATTGCTTTGTTGATTTAACTATGTACTTTTTTACTCAATACTATTTGGAATAGATAAGCAATGTTAACAAACCACAAAGAAAGTTTATACAAGCATTGTTATTATAAATTACC
>JAYQWJ020000487.1:0-3507 GCA_035829175.2 Candidatus Albibeggiatoa psychrophila | reverse complement strand
ATGAACGGCATGTACGGCATGGGCGGAATGCGTGGCTGGTCTTACTAAGACGTTATGAGCCTTACCAGTACAATAAAAATATAAGTATTTTCGTATAAATTGGGTGCATGGATGCGCCCTTTTTTATGTTTAACTCACCAAAGGATAACTACTATTTTGTTTGACAAAGATACAATTGTCGCAAAGGGGTGAACTCGTATGAAAAACATCGCTAAAACCTTTGCCCATATCAGTTTTGTTATCGCCTTGTTCTGTATTCCACTAGTGCAAGCGGCTGATACGGGTAAATTTGGAAATTTAGATTATGAACGTGCCAGATGGCATCCTATCCATTTTCAACCAGCAATTAATGAAGCAACTAACGAAGACTGTCTAACTTGTCATCAAGACGTTTTAGACCGTAAAGTAAAAGAACAATCTCCCGCAGGTGTCAAGGCCAGTGAGTCCTTAGCTTGGTATCAAACTTTAGGTGTGTATGAAGGTGAGCAAGAAACATTTCATGCTCGTCACTTAACGACACCATTAGCTAAAGACTTAATGAATTTGCAATGTAACTTCTGTCACCAAGGTAATGACCCACGTGAAGAAGCTCCGGGCAATTTAGATACAAATGGTTCAGGTTTCACCATGCGCAAAATGGTAGACCCAGAACAAACCTGTTTACGCTGCCATGGTCGTCATAACTATGAAATCATGGGTATTCCTGGTAAATGGGAAGAAACGGGTGCGATGTTTGGTGGTAGCTGTACCGCAGCATGTCATGTTGCCATCCGCACAACTCGTCACCAAGTTAATTATTTAAATGCCGATGCAATTGAAAAAGCAGCAGCAGAAGAACCCGATACTTGTTATGGCTGTCACGGTGGTCGTCAATGGTATCGCATCACCTATCCTTATCCGCGTCATGCTTGGCCAGGTGCAGGAGATACCGTTCCTGATTGGGCAAAAGATCGTCCAACTGAATCTGACGAACGTTTCCGCTTAAAATAGGACTGGAGGATAAGCAGATGAGTGATAAATTGAAATGGCTCACCGACAGCCTTAACATGAATCGTCGGAGCTTTTTGAAAACCACCGCAGTAGGTACTGCCGCAACGGGCTTAATCACAGCAAAAAAAGATGCTGAAGCCTTTGCCTATGAACCCTATCCGCGTGATGATGAGTTAGAAACCGTCGTTACCAGTTGCGCCCATAACTGTGGTTCACGTCATGCCTTAATCGCCCATAAAAAAGGTGATGTCATTGTTCGTTTATCAACGGATGATGGTCGTTTCCAAAAAGATGGACATTACGGTAAAGACACTGAAGAAGAGCCTCAATTACGTGGTTGTTTGCGTGGTCGTTCATATCGTAGCCGTATTTATTCACAAGAACGCTTACTATATCCAATGATTCGGGTTGGTAAACGTGGTGAAGGTAAATTTAAACGCGCCTCTTGGGATGAAGCATTAGACCTCGTTGCAGGTAAAATGGTAGACCTCAAAATGAAATATGGCCCAACAGCATTACTTGATCAAAGTTATGCGGGTGCATCTTGGGGCGTACTTCACAAATCTGACCAAATTGCTGGTTTATTAGGTCGTTTTCTTGGCTTATTTGGTTGCCGTACTAACTCATGGTCAGTGCCATCCTATCAAGGTACTGTATTCAGTTCGACTCAAACTTTTGGTTCAATTGAAGACGGTAATGAAGATGATGCGTATGCGTATTCAAAACTGATTATCATGTGGGGTTGGAATCCAGCCTATACATTCCATGGTGGTAATACTTTCTATTACATGCGTTTAGCAAAACAACGTGGCTGTAAATTTGTTATTATTGATCCACAATATACAGATTCAGCTTCGGCGTATGATGCGTGGTGGATTCCGATTCGTCCTAATACCGATGCAGCGATGATGGCTGGGATGGCGCATTATATCTTTGCAAACAACTGGCAAGATCAGCTGTTCATCAATAAATTTGTCCAAGGTATGGATCAAAGCACAATGCCTGAATGGGCAAAAGGTGGTGAAAGCTTTAAAGATTACATCATGGGCTTCTCTGATGGCATCGCTAAAACCCCTGAATGGGCGGCGGAAATCTGTGGCGTGTCTGCGGAAGACATTAAAAAATTGGCTAAGATGTATGCTTTAACCAAACCTGCAGCGTTAAAAGCGTCTTGGGCACCGGGTCGTAACGCTTATGGTGAGCAATACAATCGGATGGCGGCTGCATTGCAATCCATGACAGGCAACATCGGTAAATTAGGTGGTTGTGCTGAAGGAATTGGTAAAGGTTGGCATGCGGAAGGTTCTGCAATGCCAGAAGACCCTTACAGTAACATTTATGCTGCAGCACTTAAGTCTGACCGTTGGGCGCATTGTGTACTCAATTTCCCGAATGTGAAACGCGAAGAACTTGGTTTATGGCCACGTCAAGACCCTACCGATGGTATGCCACCATTAATTAAGGGTATTTTCTGGCAAGGTTCGAATTGGTTTAATCAGCTCACCAATATTAACAAGGAAATCAAAGCCATTCAGGATATGGAATTGGTTGTGTGTAGTGATTCCACCATCACGCCTTCTGGTTTATATGCTGATGTATTGCTACCTGTGGCAACTCACTTTGAACGGCATGACGTGGCATTACCTTGGTATAAAGGGCATTACTATATTCACCGTCCTAAAGTAATTCAGCCTATGGGTGAAAGTAAAACCGATTGGCAAATTTACACTGAATTGGCATATCGCTTAGGCTTTGGTCCTGTGTATAACCCAAGAGCAACCCGTGATTATTTCCATCACAATGATGATGTGGATGAAGCATATTTAAGCCATTGGTGGGAACACAAAGTCATGGCGCATCAGCAGGTCGAAATGTCATGGGAAGAATTTAAACATTATGGCATCTACAAATTCAAATTGGATAAACCTCACGTTGGATTTGAAGAACAAATTAAAAATGGCAAACCATTCAAAACGCCTTCTGGCAAAATTGAAATCTTCTCTACGCCATTGGCAACCACACCAGACTTTGCGAAAACTCAGTTCGGTTACTACATTCCTCCAATTCCAAAATGGATTGAACCTTGGGAATGGTTGGGACATCAGAAAGCGGTTAAATTCCCATTCCACATGATTACGCCTCACCCTCGTTGGCGGACACATAGTATTTTCAATAATATTCCGTGGTTACGTGAGATGTATGAGCAGGAAATCACTATTAATGCCTCAGATGCGAAAAAAATGGGGATTAAAACGGGCGATACAATTGAAGCATGGAATGATCGTGGCAAGATTGTGTTACCTGCGTATGTGACTGAACGTTGTATGCCGGGCGTTGTGGTAGTGCATGAAGGGGTTTGGTTGGACTTAGATGAGAATGGCGTTGACCGTTCTGGTAATCCAGATTTCTTGACTGATGATAATCCATCTCCAGCAGGTGCATTCGCATATAACACCATTTTGGTGGATTTCAAAAAATCTGACCTTGAACATCGTCCGGGTTGGGATAAATTGGCAA
>JAYQWJ020000486.1:0-1584 GCA_035829175.2 Candidatus Albibeggiatoa psychrophila | reverse complement strand
AAAATTTCAAGGAGTCTGATATGGCTTTTCGTAAGAATGATTTATTAGCTGCCGCGATTGGTGGCATTCTTGGAGTGGGTGCGGTTAGTGCTTATGCCGAGGTAAATTTGTTTGGTGATTCTAACCTTCCTATTCCATTTCCATTAGAAATTGAAGCAGATGATGCAAATCGTGCAAACTTTTCTTTGCCAGATCATGCGTTAACCCTAGAAAGAAGGGTAGGGGTAGGGCAGGATAAGAATGCTGCTCCTGCTTCTCCTCCTCCTAATGCTAATGACAAGTTCCTTTATTTTCGCTTGCAACTTCCTGAAACATTTAAATTTGAGACAGTACCAAACGATGTAACTGTGACTGGCTTTGCAGGTATAACTAGTATTGATAGTACAGGCGGTGGTAAAGGCGAGAGCTTTATCCAGTATAAGCTGGAACTCAGTGATGTGAGTGCTGTAACACCTTCCGATATAGTTCAGTTTAGCTTTGCACCTGGTAATATTCACTTTTACGGTTCATCTCGCAGTAATGTTACATTAACTTATCAGGTTGCGCCAGAAACGCCAGTCTACAATAATGTAAAAGACCAATCAGTTGATCGCTTTTTTGAGTTTGAATCTGCTTATGATTTTGTGTCTTCTGCAGGAGGACAGGCTGAGGCAACAGCAGATGTGGAAAGTAGTTTTACTGAATTTCTTTTAAAGGACGGCGCAACTGCTGCGAGTATTGCTTCATTTCAATTTACACCTGTAGAAGGCGTATCTGCTCTCAATTCAGGTACAAACAAAACAACAGACAATAGTACAGGTCCTGTTACTTTGTCGCATATTTTTTCTAGTGATACTGCTTTAGAAGTACTTGCAACAGACTTTTTTAATATTGTTAAAGATAGCCCAACGGCGGATACTTTTGACCAAGCACCTACAAAAGTTTTTATATCTGATAATGAAGATTGTTCAACCAATGATCTGAATGCAGATGAAGTGGAAGCGGATAAGGCAATCTTTGATAATTTCACATCAAATTATGGTGGAACTGATGATATAGCATGGGTGTGTGTTACTCCGACAGGTGGTATTCCAATACCGACTGTGGATGAGGTGAGTCTTACTTTAAAATTAGTTGGTATTGAACGAAATGATGATGACAAAGATTTTACTAATAGTTATATATCCAATGACGTGCAATTGGATGCTGTTGGTAGAGTCATTCAAAATGGTACAGTATTGTTATCTCCATACTTTACAATTGCACCAAAGTATGTAAGTCGTGTTGCATTGGTTAACAATGGTGGTAGAGCTGTTAAATATTCGATTGAAGCAATAGCGGCAGATGGCTTTAATATTGATTCGACTGGTCTCGACGATAGAGAAATTGCAGCAGGTACAACGGAATTGGTTGTGATTAGTGACTCCAAAAACCCAGATAACTCCCTTATCAAGGATGTTAAAGTAGATGGTCTATCTTCTCAACCGGGTGCGCTCAAATTTGTCTTTGAAGGTGGTAACAATGATATTCAAGGCGTGTATCAAACGTATAACTCCCAATCTGGTGATGTACAGTCTATTATTATGCATCGTCCAGGTGGTGGTG
>JAYQWJ020000485.1:0-13047 GCA_035829175.2 Candidatus Albibeggiatoa psychrophila | reverse complement strand
GGTAAAAATGGTTGGGATTTTTAAATATATACTGAGCTTTGCTAAAAAATGGACTTTAGCCGCGCAATACTGCGAACCGTTTTTGAGTCAAAAATCAGTGACAGCCTTTGGGCTTGAGTTGATGTTCACACATTCTCGCGCCTTCAAGCTGCCATCTCTATAACCTATATGCTTTCTATTTTCGTAGCATAGCTAGGCGGTGACTAATTATTTAATTTAGGGCCTGCTGCTAACACTTCTGGAGTCGCACGGTCTGCAAATTTCTTGAAGTTTTCTGCAAACATATCTGCTAATTTTTGTGCTTGAGCATCATACTCTTCAGGGTTTGGCCAAGTATTACGAGGGTTCAATACTTCATCAGGAACACCGGGGCAAGAAACGGGCACTTGTAAACCAAAGAATGGTTCTGTGACAGTTTCAACCTCTTTTAGTGTACCGTTTAATACTGCATTGACCATTGCACGAGTATAAGCAATCTTCATCCGAGAGCCGACACCGTAAGGACCGCCTGTCCAACCTGTATTTACTAACCACGCATCCACTTCTTTATCATCCAATTTTTGACCTAATAAAGTCGCGTAGACTTCAGGATGTAAAGGCATAAATGGCGCACCATAACAAGCACTAAAGTTTGGTTGTGGTTCTGTAACCCCTTTTTCAGTACCCGCTACTTTTGCCGTATAACCCGATAAGAAGTGATACATTGCTTGGTCACGAGTCAATTTAGACACAGGAGGTAACACACCAAACGCATCCGCAGATAAGAAAATAACATTTTCAGGATGACCACCAACACCGGTTTCACTGGCATTAGGAATGTGTGTCGTTGGATAAGAACCACGGGTATTTTCAGTGAACGAATCATCAAATAAATCAACTCGACGAGTCTCAGCATCCATTGCCACGTTTTCTAATACTGTACCGAAACGACGGGTTGTATCATAAATTTCAGGTTCAGCTTCAGCAGACAAGTTAATTAACTTCGCATAACAACCGCCTTCAAAATTGAATACGCCATTTTCATCCCAGCCATGCTCATCATCACCGATTAAAGTACGTGAGGCATCAGCAGATAAAGTGGTTTTACCCGTGCCGCTTAAACCAAAGAAAATCGCTGTTTTGTCATCGCTGCCAATATTTGCAGAACAGTGCATAGACATCACTGATTTTTTCGGTAATAAGTAATTCATTATTGAGAAAATCGATTTTTTAATTTCACCCGCGTAACTCGTACCGCCGATTAAAACAAGGCGTTTTTTAAAGTTAACAATGATGAACGTTTCAGAATTAGTGCCATCTTCTTCAGGACTAGCATGGAAACGCGGTGCATTGATAACAGTGAATTCAGGTACGTGATTTATCTCTTCTTCAGATGTCGCTTGAATAAACATATTACGAGCGAATAAGCTATGCCAAGCATATTGGGTAATAATACGAATCGGTAAACGATGGGTTTGTGCTGCACCTGCATAACAATCTTGCACATACACATCTTGCGATTCTAAATACATCATCATTTTCTTGTGCAGAGCATCAAACTTTTGTTCTGAATAAGGACGGTTGACTTTACCCCACCAGATATCATCTTTTGTCGTTTCTTCTTCTACAACAAATTTGTCATTCGCTGAACGTCCTGTGTGATGTCCAGTCCGAACAACTAAAGGCCCTAAATGCGCTAAGTGACCTTCATTATTTTTAATCGCTTGCTCATAAAGCTGTGGTGTTGTTAAATTCCAATAAACATCATTGAGATTGTGTAGCCCGTGATTATCTAATCCATAACTGCTGTGACGCTCAGTATGATCATCCCGCATGGTGTGTCTCCTTGGTATTGTTATTGCGGTGACGTATTACCCATTTTACTAGGCCAATAGTACTGATGAGTAACCAAAATATTTCTATTAAAACTGAAGGGAAATTCCAGTTGTATAGTAGAGAATAAATCAGGAATATTGAGCCAATTAGATTTATCAAGGAATAGGCTAAAGAACTAAATGTTATTTTTTCAAATTGTAATAGAGAATAAGCTAAAACAATTAATAACGTGCCTATAGTTCCAATAATATTTGGCTCAAAAATATACATTACTCAAAATCCTAACTAGGTTAGTGATTATAACAAGTTTTTTGTTGTCATGCAGCATTTTATATAATAACGATTAGCAATATTTATATAAGTTTTGATATGGTGAAAGTGATTACATATAAACCAGATTAACAGCATAGTTATTAGGTTTTATTGCATGTAAGTCATTGTATATTAAATAATATATTATTTTTCTTATATGTTAGATAAGTAATTATAAATATTAGTTACAATTTTTTTAAAATGGTTTTTTATAGTAAAAATTAAGATATAGCCTTGTTTTTACAATCTTATTTATATAAGTCTTTAAAAAATATAGGAACTTAAATTTATATTGCAACTAAGTTACACTCAAAATACAACTAAGCACTGCAATAGGATTCCAACAATGACTTTATGATATTTGTTGAGCATGGAATAAACCTGCAAACGGTGAAAATGATTTTTGGATGGGGATTTGCTCGTTACCAAATTCTATTTAGTAATGCCTGTTTTTCAAGCTCGGCTTGGCGTATTAATTCTTATTTAAATCAAGGGTTACGCTTAAAAGCGGTTTAGGCGGCAAAAGAATATGGTCGTGGTCAATAATAAGAAAGTCTGCCATATTCGTAATATTCAAGTTGCCTAAATGCCTAAAGCTGATTAATTTAAAAAATGCTCACGCCATTGGATTTCTGTACGATGTAAAATATCTAAGGCTTTGTTCATATTAGGATAATGAGTTGAAAAGTCTGTTTTTTGCAATTCTTTTAAGCCAATTTGCATTTCAAGCACTTGCATTGAATTTTGGTCATAATACTGATTTAGCCATAGCGTTGCTTCACTTAAAATCATTTGAAAAGTCGGAAAGTCTGATTTTAATAATGCTAAACGTGCTGATTCAAGCTTTAAACCCAAACTTTGCTGCACAAAAAAGGCTTGTGAATCTGTTAATAAACCCGCATCAACATTTTTATTATGGCTCACAGTCACCAATTGTTTCACTTCATTCCAAACCATACTCGTGACATTGCCCCACGATTCCAACATTGAAAATATTTCTAACGGCTGTTTATCTATATTTTGAGGTGATGCTGTTGCAACAGGCGTTGTCGCTGCTTTAACTAAAGTCAATTGTGCTATTTGCTTAATGTAATCAGAAAACTGGCTATAAATCAACGTCATATCCAGTATTTGTGTAGTCTGTAAGGTCACTATATCTTGCTCAATTTGTGCTATCAGTGGCTTGGAAAGTTGCGGTTGTGACCATTGTTGTAATTTCTTGTTGGCTGTGCTGAGAATAGCTAATGCCATTTTGCTATCTTGCATAAAACGCAATTGATACTGAGCCAGATTTAATAAATAATCTATCTCGTTCAAAGTCCAATCTTGCGCCGTTTGTAATTCAGTATTTATTTTTTGTGTTTGCTGCAATTCTTGATTTATTGTGGTTATTAGTTGATTTTGTGATTCAAGCTGGGTTTTTGTAACATTGATGAACGCGAGTGTTGATGTCATGAAGTCCTTTGCTTCATCTTGTTTTAAGCGAGTTGTTGATAAGCCTTGCTCTAAATCTTGTTGTTTTGTGGCTAAATCCTCAATTATTTGTTGTACAGCATTTAATTGGGTATTATCTACAGCATCCACAATCTGTTCTTCAGCGATTTCTGGATTTGTTTTTGGCGCATTATCATGTTGACTCATAGGCATGATAGCAACCTGTTGTCCTACATGTTCTCCAATTTCGGATATTTGATTTAATGAGTAATAGCTTAATCCCAATGCACTGACAATCAATAAAAATAGGAAAATTTGTAGTGCTTTTGACCAACCACGAGGTTTTTTCTTAATAATTGGTTTTTCTTCAGGTATTGAGGTTTGAGTATTAGGCTGTTCAGTGGAATAAGACACTTTGCCATTTTTATCATAATGCGAATAAAGTCGACCCGTTGGATTGGGCATTTGAGAAAGAGGAGGAGTTATTGAGTCTGATGGATGTTCCATTGCGCACGCCTTTACAGTCTATTTTGATTATATTATACAACTACTCAGCATAAGCAAACAGAACAATTTATTTAAGCTTCATAATTCTTAAATATTTATTTGATATATTAATTTTCACATTGCTGCGGATAAAACAATATGCTATCAAGCACATCATTAATCCTCTTATAAAACTTTATCAATAGGACAGGCTCTAGTAAACTACCACTAACAATATACCAAAGGCTCTATTTATGAATTTGTTTAAATACCTTATTTTTATAATATTTCTTACATCTTGTACCACACAATCTAATAATGCTCATCCTCCTATTAATATTGCAATTGAGACTTCTTGGGCAGGTTATATTCATATTATTATTGCGCAAGAAAAAGGTTTTTTCACTCAACACGATGTTAAGGTCAATTTAGTTGTAGCAACCGATGGTTTAGATACCACAGAGCTTTATAAAACAAAACAGGCAGACGGCTTACTTAATGTTTTCCCAGACAGTATCATTTTGAATGCAGAAGGTTATCCAACTCAAGTGGTTATGATGGTTGATTCATCTTTTTCCGCAGATGGTATCGTAGCCAAACCTGAAATTAAAACCTTACAAGATTTAGCAGGAAAAACCGTTTCTTTTGAAGAATTAAATAGTTTTTCACATTTATTTGTCATGAAATTGCTAGAAAAAGAAGGTTTGAAAGAAGGGCAATTTAATGCGATGACGGTTGTTGCCTCCGAGGCGTTGAATGCGTTGAATCAAGGCAAAGTGGATGCAGCTTATACCTATGAGCCAACTTTAAGCCAAGCCTTAAACGCAGGTTATAAATTATTGGCAAAAGCGGCTGATATGCCCGGTATGATTACAGATGTATTGGCATTTCATGATACCGTGGTGCAACAACGTCCTGATGAAATTAAAAAAATAATTGCGGCAATTTTAGATGCTAGAGATTATGTTCAGCAAAACCCTGAAGAAAGTCTAGCGATATTTGCAAAATTTAATCAAGCTGATGTGGAAGAATTTAGAATAGGATTTAATGGATTGCACTATCCTGATTTAGAAGAAAATTATCTAGCCTTACAATCAGAAGGTTTGTTATTTAAAAGCGGGCTTGACATTATTGATTTTTACTTATCCAAAGGACAAATTATACAAAGCCTCAATTTAGAAACTGTGATTAACAAGCAATTTGTACAAGAATTATCGAAAAAATAATGTGGGCTTTCGATATTTAATTTTCCGATGTCAATTCTTTAGTTTTAAATTTAGCTATTAGCATTGTAGGATTATGCAGCTACAAAATATAAAAATGATGGGTTTTTGTTATAGAAATTACAAATAATCTTACAAAGTTTATGTTAATTTATCTTATTGAATTTAAAGGATAATTGCTTGATTAGAATGCCGCATTCATAGAATGTTATACTAAAAATAAGTATATTTTATGGTTAAAAGGTTGTGAAAGGTATAACGTTTATGCTAAGTTTAACACCGCTTGTACTACAGAGTGCATTTTTAACACCACGGACAAGCGAAATATAAAGGCATTGCGCCAAACTACCAATTCAAAGGATGAGGCTTTAGAGGCTGGTTTGATATTAAGCTGTTTTAAATATTTATAAAAAGAATTGCTTTACTGCTTTGTTTTTTATAAAGATTTTGCTGCTAATTTTCAATGTGGTTTCCTAAGGTATATAATAAAAATAAGTAGTCTCGCTCCTGTAAGCAATGCTTAAATAGATTGCAAACAGGGGTTTTACCTTTTTGTATCGTTTCTCTACTTCCTCTATAACCAATTACCAATTAAAATAAATCCGCTCCAATAACGTGGGTGATGATATGTGGTTAGTTGCATTAATTTCCATTGGGCTTCTTGTAAAGCTTGGGCTTTTGATATTCCTTTTTTCGCTAATTGCTGGTAAAAAAACGGGATAAGTTCTGCCGTGGCAGCATCATCGATGTTCCATAAACTGGCAAGCACACTATGCGCCCCAGATTTAACGGCTAATCCTGCAATACCTAAAGCGACTTGTTTATCACCTGTCTGTGCTGTTTGGCACGCACTTAAAGTTAATAATTCAATCGGTTGTTGCTGAAATTGGCGTAATCGCACCAGTTTTTCAAGTTGATTTAAATCCATTTTCCCTTCAAAAGTAAGCAAAAAACTATCTCTTACCCGTGGCATAATTTGAGCATGAGTTGCTAAATGCAGTAAATTATAAGGTTGCTGTTTTAAATTCTGATACAGAGTATTAAATTGGAATTTATCATTTTTAAGTAATTGTTTATCATCCCAAATAATATCAATTTGTTGCAATTCTTGGTTGACATAAGGCAAAGCTGGAAATTGCCCTATCGATTTTGATAAACCACCCGCCAGTAATTTATAAGTAAAATCGCTTGTTGACTTCAATGTTGTCAGTTGCAAACTCGGCGTAACAGCCAACGCATAATATTTGATTAAATAATCTTCTCCATTGTGTAATGCTGCAAAAGGCAAGGTATACAAAATATCATAGGGTACGATAATCAGCGTATCAATTTGATATTGTTCTAAAATTTCCTTCATGGGTTCAATCAACCAAGCATGAATTTTTTGCCCGATTCTTTTATCTAAACGCACTAAAAAACGCTGAACTAGCCATTGTAAATCTGCTAAATATTGCTGTTGAATCGTAATTTGAATAATTTGACCTTGAATAAGCAATAATAGCTCTGAGCGTTCAGCTAATAAAACAGGATAAAATACGGCAGTTTTTTCAGGAATTAGATTTTTTAAATCAGTGGTTTGTGTCTTTGTTACGCAGTCATCTTGAAAATAATTTTCCAACTCTACACTTTTATATTGTTCTAAAATGCTAATGACTTGGGTTAATAATATTTGTTTCCCCGTTAACTTGTTTGAAGCCTGTTGTAATAGCATATCTATCAATTCAAAATAAACAGGTTTTACAAATTGTTCAAAATGCTGATTTTCGCCAATATAACCTAATAATAAAGCAGAACGAATTTTTTCAATATTTTCTATGCTTAATTGATAATATTGAATGGATGATGTTATTTTTCCTTGTTTGCGTAAAATCTGCGCTTTTCTCCATTGCCAACGATATAGTATATCAAGTTCATTTTGTGCAAAAAAAACAGCAGACTGCAATAATTGTAGTGCTTCAGTATTTGCTTGATACTTTTGATAATATTCGGCTAAATAGCCATACGCTAAACTTTTAAAACGCGGTTTATCTAATGTAAAACTCAGTTGTAAAGCCTGTTGATAGAGAGATATTGTATTTTGTTGTTTTGCGAGAATCAGCAGTGCATTAAATTTTGAGCTTGATTCAGGGGAATTTTTTGTATATTCAGTTGCTAATGAAATATAGCTTGAGTCAAGTTGTGCCAGATTAATTAATATTGTCGTTTTTAGCTCAATATCTGTAAATTCTGTATTGAAAGCCTGTAAATAGTATTGACTTGCATTGTCTTTGTGTTGTTGAGCAAGGGCAATTTTTCCCAATTGATTTAAGCTTTTGGCAATGAATAATGGATTATCCAATTTTTGGGCGAGTTTTAAATTTTGCTGAGCCGCAGTTTGGGCAAGTTTGAGTTGACGGCTTGCAATATAAAATTGAGTCAGTTCAATACTTAACTCAACATAATCTATGCTAAAACTTGGTGTTTGTTGTAAAGCCTGTTGTAGCTTTTTAATCGCTATATTTGCATGACCTTGTTGATAATATTGATGGGTTTGTGCTAGCAATTCATCTGTTGTTTGCGCTAAACAAGTCGAGCTTAAAAACACTAATATAAGTATGAGAAACATTTTTAACCTGCTTTGTATATGAATATAATAGTAATTAATACAATAGATTATAGTGGTCTATTGTTTATAATTAAACCAACATTTGTGAAGTTGCTTTTAAAAATAATGCGCTATGAATAATGGGGATTTGGAGCATATTGCTAAACCTTATTTAGCTTATACATCCGCGATTTTTAGAAGGAATAATTTGAGTTAAAACTGAATAATGATAAAAAATAATGCCTCTTACCAATAACCATAACATTCCTATATCTTATATAAATCAAAAATTCCCTTGACCTACAAACCTAAGCTTGTTATTTTTGCTCACTTGCTTTTTAATTTTACATATACTTTAGAACGCGCTTAATTTACTACAAATTCTGTGATTTATGAGGAGGCCTATCTAGATCATGGCCAATAAAGAAGTTTTAACGGGTGCAGAAATCCTAATACGTTGCCTAGAAGCAGAAAATACTGAATTTATTTTTGGCTATCCAGGCGGTTCGGTGTTGCATATTTACGACGCATTGTTTAAACAAAACAAAATGCAACATATTCTTGTGAGACACGAGCAAGCCGCTTTACATGCTGCCGATGGCTATGCTCGTTCCACAGGCAAGCCCGGTGTGGTATTCGTGACATCAGGACCCGGTGCGACCAATGCCGTGACAGGGATTGCAACTGCTTACCTAGATTCTGTGCCATTAGTAGTGATTAGTGGTCAAGTACCGACTTCGCTTATTGGTAATGATGCGTTCCAAGAAGTTGATACCATTGGTATTACTCGTCCTTGTGTCAAGCATAACTTTTTAGTTAATGACATCAAAGATTTGGCTGAAACCATCAAGAAAGCGTTTCACATTGCAACAACGGGTCGTCCAGGTCCTGTATTGATTGATATTCCTAAAGATATTACGGCGCATACCACTATCTTTGAATATCCGCATACGATTGAAATGCGTTCTTATAAACCTGTGGTATCAGGACATCCGGGACAAATTCGTAAAGCGGCTGAGCTTATTTTATC
Source organism: Candidatus Albibeggiatoa psychrophila (assembly GCA_035829175.2). GTDB lineage: Bacteria > Pseudomonadota > Gammaproteobacteria > Beggiatoales > Beggiatoaceae > Albibeggiatoa > Albibeggiatoa psychrophila. Next base: position 4,163 of record JAYQWJ020000485.1, on the reverse strand, counting down.
GGCTAAACGTCCTGTGATTTATACAGGTGGCGGGGTTGTTTTAGGTAATGCCTCAGAAGAGTTGGTCGAATTTACCCGCTTGCTAGGTTATCCAATTACACAAACTTTGATGGGCTTAGGTTCATATCCTGCAACTGATCCGCAATTTATTGGTATGTTAGGCATGCACGGCACGTATGAAGCCAATATGACAATGCACGAATGTGATGTGTTAATTGCGATTGGGGCACGTTTTGATGATCGGGTTACATGTGAATTAGAAAAATTCTGCCCTTACGCACAAATTATTCACGTTGATATTGATCCATCCTCTATTTCTAAAAACGTTAAAGTTGACATCCCAATTGTGGGTGCAGTGGATAACGTATTACAAGAAATGACCAAAACCATTCGTGAATCGGGTAAACAACCTGACTCGGATGCGATTGCAAGTTGGTGGGTGAAAATTGACGCATGGCGTTCCAATAATTGCTTAAATTATGACCGCAGTAGTCCTTTGATTAAACCGCAATTTGTGATTGAAAAACTTTGGGAAGCGACCAAGGGTGATGCTTACATTACGTCTGATGTTGGTCAGCACCAAATGTTTGCCGCGCAATTTTATAAGTTTGATAAACCGCGCCGTTGGATTAATTCAGGTGGTTTAGGCACGATGGGTTTTGGTTTACCCGCAGCGATTGGAACAAAATTAGCGTTTCCAAATGAAGAAGTTGCTTGTATTACGGGTGAAGCCAGTATCCAAATGTGTATTCAAGAATTATCGACTTGTAAGCAATTTGATTTGCCGATTAAAGTGATTAACTTGAATAATCGTTACATGGGTATGGTGCGTCAATGGCAAGAAATGTTTTATGATAGTCGTTATTCTCATTCTTATATGGATGCGTTACCAGACTTCATCAAATTAGCAGAAAGTTATGGTCATGTCGGGATGCAGATTGAAAAACCTGAAGATGTTGAAGGTGCATTACGCGAAGCCTTAGCGATGAAAGACCGTCTTGTATTCATGGACTTCTTGACTGACCAAACTGAAAATGTTTATCCAATGGTAGCAGCAGGTAAAGGGCAACATGAAATGGTGTTATCCCCAGAGAAGGAGACAACCTAATGCGACACACAATTTCAATTTTAATGGAGAATGAAGCAGGGGCATTATCACGAGTTTCAGGTTTATTCTCTGCGCGTGGTTATAACATCGAGTCATTAACCGTGGCTGCAACTGAAGACCCATCGTTATCGCGTATGACCTTGGTGACTAGCGGGCCTGAAATGGTGATTGAGCAGATCACAAAACAACTGAATAAATTGGTTGATGTGGTGCGTTTAATCGATTTGACCGAAGGTTTGCATATTGAGCGTGAATTATTATTGCTCAAAATCAAAGCGGCGACCAATACCCAGCGTGAAGAAGCCAAGCGTTTGACTGACATTTTTGGCGGTCGGATTTTAGATGTATCTGATTCTAATTATGTGGTCGAATTAACTGGGAAAGGCACTAAAATTGATGCGTATTTGAAAGCATTAGAGCCTTCTTGGATTGTTGAAGTTGTGCGTTCTGGTGTCTCTGGTATCGGACGTGGTAATAAAAGTTTGCAGTTGTAATTAAATCAGACTTAGGAGTGCAAGATTTATCTTGCAAGTTTTGCACTCCTTAAATCAAAGTGAAATATGCACAATAAAAACTATCCCATCAGTTTCTACCTTCTTATTCCACTAATTACGACCCTATTTAGCGTTTTGTTGATTGAACTGGCTTTTAATCTAATTTATCCAATCCCCTTTTCTGTTGAACGCGGCATGTTTTGCCAAGCTGATCCTTATACAAGTTATCGTTTAAAACCCAATGTCATTAGCTATGCGCACAATACAGGTTATTCAAATCGTATCAATGCCTATGGACACCGTGATCAAGCGGTAAAAATCCCTAAACCTGACAATGTTTTTAGAATTTTGTTATTAGGCGATTCGTTTACAATTGGGGCAAAAATGCGTGAAGATCAAGCATATCCATATTTATTAGAAAAATCGCTTGATAAACAGCTGAAAAATAAAAAAGTTGAAGTGGTTAATGCAGGGGTTGGCGGTTGGCAGCCATTCCAATATGCACAATATTATCAACATTATGGTCAACAATTTCAAGCAGATATGATTTTAGTCGGTTTATTTGTCGGCAACGATACTTATGCGCAAGAAACTAAAATAGAACACTCACCAACGGCAGTGATGGGACAATTGATTTCACGCGAAAAAGCACAGCAAACGGGCATTCGCTGGAAAATCTGGTTATACGAACATTCCAATCTTATACGTTTGATGTTAAATAAAGGTGCAACTTCAGTTAATCATGGCTATTTACGCAAAAATTGCCAAGATTTTAACTCGGTTTTTTTACAAGTCCAAACTCATCGCCTTGCAAATCATTTAAAACGTAGTCCTGTACAAGAGCAACTTATCCAAAATACAATCATCCAGATTCAACGGATTCAAAACATCGCAGTTAAAACTCAAATCCCTGTTATTATTGCTTTATTGCCTGATGAAACCCAAATAAATCCCGTATTACAGCAGACTTTATTAATAGATAAAAATAGCGACAATTATGATTTTAAGATGCCACAAAGCTTATTAACTGAAAAATTAACAGAAATAAACTTACAAAACATTGATTTATTACCCGCATTTTTACAAGATTCGCGTTGTTTATATATGAATGATACCCATTGGACGGCGGAAGGACATCAACTTGTTGCCAAGACATTAACACAAGCTATTTTGCCTTTAATAACAGAGTAAATTATGCGCATTATCGTATTGGGAATGCACCGTTCGGGCACTTCAGTTGTTGCAGGTTTATTGAATTTGATGGGAGCGTATTTTGCACCTGATGAAGTCGCATTGCCTGCTGACATGACCAATCCCAAAGGTTATTGGGAACGCAAAGATGTGATTATTGCCAATAAAACCTTGATGGAAACTATGGGTGCGACTTGGCATCAAATCAGTCAATGGGATATTAATCAAGCAACAGATGCACAAAAATATAAATTTAAACAACAACTTGAACCAATTTTATATAATTTAAACCAGCACCAACATTGGATGTTAAAAGACCCACGTTTATGTTTAACTTTACCGCTTTGGCAACCACAGCTTGATAATCCAATTTATGTTGTTGTGTATCGCAATCCGATTCAAATTGCCCAATCATTACATAAACGCAATCAATTTAGCTTGCACACAGGTCTTGCATTATGGGAACGGTATACCTTGGATGCACTGCACGCGATTCAAGATAAACCTAAAGTTTTAGTCTCTTTTCATGATTTAGTGCAAAATCCACTGGAAACTGTTAAAAATCTATACCAAAGTATTGAAAATATCCAGTCTGGTTTAAAATTACCGTCTGATGCTGATATTATCGGTTTTGTGCAACCAACTTATATGCACCAACGTGGTAACAATCATTTGTTAAAAGCCTTTGCTAATCAGCCACAACTTAATTTAGTACAACAGCTTGAACAAAAAATGATTTTTCATAGTGTATTGTCAGAATTATCTGAAGGTGCTCAGGCGATTTTGCAGCAACATGATTTACAATTTCAGCAGCAGCAACAAATAAAGCAACTGACTGATGAAAAACAACAATTTGAATATTGGTTGGACAGTTTAAGCGGTGATATGCAAAAGACTTTTAATTCTCAAACGTGGCGTTTAGGTGAATTATTTACAAATATCGCATTGAAAATTTTAGGTAAAAAGCGTGGTCAAATGGCGAAAGATAATGTGCAAAGGCTCATCGCTGAATATCAAGATTGGAAACTAAAGCAGTAATCTGTGATTAATAATCATGCTCTCAATTGGCTCTAAACCTCTTTATTTTATTAAAAAACCGCTTACGTTATAAATCCTCTTTTTTTAGCTATAAATCTTCTTAATAATCTTTCAGAGTTTTCAGTACATAAATAAACGCAGGAGCACAAAATTTATTTTGCAAGTGACTATAGTTATAAGCTATGCTTAATCCCAATAAGTTTGTAAAAAATATTTTAATGAGTTGCAAAGACAAGCATTCCCTATAAATTTTTGATTATATTACATATTTTAAAAAATCTAAATCCTTGATATTTGAAATTAATATAAATAAAAGCGTACAGTTATAAAAA
>JAYQWJ020000484.1:0-4856 GCA_035829175.2 Candidatus Albibeggiatoa psychrophila | reverse complement strand
TTTCGTATAGCTGGGAAAGTATATCTGTTTCAACGCAAGTAGGCAAAAAGTCATTATATTGTGGCAATAACTCGTTTTTCTAACAATCAATCTTTTGATAAAACAAATCCCAAACACCGTGCCCTAAACGCTGTCCACGCCGTTCAAATTTGGTCAAAGGTCGTTCTTCAAATCGAGGCGCAAATTGCTGAATGCCAGAAACATTATTCAAGCCCTCATATTCATCCAACACTTTTAACATTTGCTGCGCATAATTCTCCCAATCTGTTGCCAACCGAATGAAACTATTAGGTTTAATTTTATGAGTAATGAGGTTTAAAAATTCAGCTTGAATAAGGCGGCGTTTATAATGACGTTTTTTATGCCAAGGATCGGGGAAAAAAATATACACACAATCCAAGCTATTTGGTGCAATGTGATGCGTTAAGATTTGAACCGCGTCGGCATTTAATAAACGGATATTCGTCAAATGATATTGCTCAATTTGGGATAAAACCTGACCAATTCCCGCTAAATACACTTCAATACCAATATAATCACGCTCTGGGTGCATTTTTGCCATTGAAATCAAGGCATCGCCTGCCCCAAAACCAATTTCTAAATGCTTTTCTGCCTCACGTCCAAAAATAGGCTCTAAATCTAATAATGTATCAGGTTCACAGCTCAGCACATAATCAGTTGATAAAGAATCTAAAGCCTGTTGTTGTGATTTGGTAATACGTCCATTACGGCGTACAAAACTGCAGATTTTACGTTGTTTTAACAAATTTTCCATATTTAATCCACGACAATAACAATGCCCTGGCCTTCCTCTACGCTATGCGGTTTCCAAAGTTTAATTAAACGACCACTATCATCATCAAAAGGCACGATATGGTGCGCATCCAGCAATTTTTCAATCCGTCCACGCATCCATAAACGCTTTAAATGCTGTGTATCTTCATTTCCTTGCAAAAGCAATACACCAACATGACCTTGTAGGGCAATATTGATAGTACGTCTCAGTCTTTCTCCTAAAGAATCTAAACTACGCAAGTCTGAAGGCTGCACCAAGCCATCTAACATAATATGGTCAAGAATGATGCAATGTTCAATCGATTCTCCCTGCCCGCCAAATCCAATCAATATACGTTTAAAAAACCTGCTCATTAATTGATGTAGCCGCTTTCCGGGGGTCAAATGCCACAGCAATAAACTATAATCTTCCTCAGAACTGATAATAAGTGTCAATGCTTTTTTCAACATATTGACGTGTAAGGTCATTGCAGGCAATTTTAGGAGTGAGAGCTTAGCATAAGAAAATCTATGCGGGTCTGAACAGAACTCATTAAGAATATGAATGCTGGTTTGCAGACGCAAGTTTGTCCTTGGTATATTCGCCGACACCTTGGTTTTTTCACTCCTTCAGTCTGAGTATTAAAAGATTGCATACCACACCGTTTTTTAAACACCGTAATAATTTAAGATGTGATATAAGTCAATTATAAATTCAAGCAAATATCATGAATGTTTGACAGGAATGATTGAAATTAATTTAGAAAAACAAACCATCTACAGGAGATGATGCGCTGGCATAACGTTTCCGTGGCATCCGACCTGCTAAAAAGGCTTCTCGACCTGCTTCAATCGCTTTTCTCATTGCCGATGCCATCAAAACAGGATTTTTAGCCGCTGCAATTGCGGTATTCATCAAAACACCATCACAGCCTAATTCCATCGCAACCGCCGCATCAGAAGCCGTACCCACGCCCGCATCCACTAAAATCGGCACATTGGCATTTTCAATAATTTCGACAATATTATAAGGATTAATCACACCTAAACCTGAACCAATTGGCGCGGCTAATGGCATCACCGCCACACAACCAATTTCTTCTAACTGCTTGGCAATCAAGGGATCATCCGAAGTATAAACCATCACATCAAACCCATCTTTGACCAAAATTTCTGCTGCTTCCAAGGTTTGAGAGACATTAGGATATAAGGTTTTTTTATCGCCCAAAACTTCTAATTTTACCAATTTATGACCGTCCAATAATTCACGGGCTAAACGACAAGTACGCACCGCATCTTCCACGTTATAGCAACCTGCGGTATTGGGCAGAATCGTGTATTTATCAGGTGAAATGACATCTAATAAATTTGGCTCGTCAGGATTTTGACCGATATTGGTACGACGAATTGCAACCGTGACAATTTCCGCGCCACTGGCTTCTATCGCTTGAGCTGTTTCCTGTAAATCTTTGTATTTTCCTGTGCCGACCAGTAAACGCGAGCTATAAGTTTTATCGGCAATTTTTAAGGGGCTATCTGTTATTTGTGTTGACATAAGGCATTCTTGTTATTTTGAGTAAAGAAATGATTTGATTTATTGTAGACCTTGTTGAAATTGAGGTGCAACAATATTTATCTAAAACCATCCAGAAAAGATGTTAAAAAGACGTTATAGTAGAATGATGCACTGAAAGTTTAAACTAATCGGAACATTTTATGGCAGATATTACGCAACAACTGCAAACAAGCATTGAAACCGCTTATCATAAGCAAACTAAATTACAAATTGTGGGCGGCAATAGTAAACATTTTTATGGGCGACAAATTGAAGGACAAAAATTGGATGTCAGTCAACATACTGGAATTATTGCTTATGAGCCAACCGAATTAGTCATCACTGCACGCGCGGGAACGCCTGTTATGGAAATTCAGCAAGCTTTGGCCGAAAAAGGTCAACAACTCGCATTTGAACCGCCTTTATTTTCACAAACTGCAACATTGGGTGGCACAATTGCTTGTGGATTTTCTGGTGCGGCAAGACCTTATGTTGGCGCGGCACGGGATTTTGTATTAGGCGTGAAATGTATTAATGGAGAAGGGAAATTGCTCAACTTTGGCGGGCAGGTGATGAAAAATGTGGCGGGTTATGATGTGTCAAGATTGATGGTCGGCGCATTGGGTACGTTGGGGGTTTTATTGGAAATTTCTTGCAAAGTCTTACCATTAGCAGAAGAAACTACAACTTTAATAATGCCCGCCGATTTAAAAATCGCTTTAGACACCATGTTGCATTGGAACAATCAAGCTATTCCATTGACTGCAAGCTGTTTTGATGGGGAAAATGTGTATTTGCGTCTCGCTGGAACGGCAATTGAGGATTCTATAAAACAGGTTGGCGCACAGATTTATGAGCAAGGTGAACAGTTTTGGCAAGATTTACGTGAACAAGAGTTGGCTTTTTTTCAGCAAGATAAACCTTTGTGGCGGATTTCCGTTCCCATGAATACGCCTGATTTAGCATTGCAAGGACAGTCTTTTTTTGAATGGGCTGGCGCATTGCGTTGGTTAAGTTCAGATGTAGAAGCAGAGATCATCAGAACAAAAGTTGCTCAAGTTGGGGGGCATGCGATTTTATTTCGTGGCGGCAATCGGCAAGGTGAAATCTTCCAACCACTAGAGCCTGCATTATTGGCATTACAAAAACGTTTGAAGCAACAGTTTGACCCAAAAATGATTTTAAATCAGGGAAAAATGTTTGCTGAAATTTAAAAATACTTGGTTTGCTATAGTGATGTGCCTGCTCAATGTGAGTGGAAACAGTGGAATTGTAATGATGTCATTGTGCATTTTCACTCCAACGTGGTAAAAGTTGATGTTCGATTTGGATATGGTCAAGAATACGGGCGACGACGGTATCAGTAACATTTTGAATGGTTTGTGGTTGATTATAAAACGCGGGACTTGCAGGTAAAATCACTGCGCCAGCCTGAGATAAGGTTAGCATATTTTGTAAATGGATTGATGACAACGGTGTTTCACGATGGACTAAAATAAGCTGTTTGCGTTCTTTTAAACTGACATCCGCAGCCCGTTCAATCAAATTACGGCTTAAACCATTGGCTATAGACGCTAAAGAACCACTGGTGCAAGGACAAATCACCATCGCTCGACTAATCGCACTGCCGCTAGCAATCGGTGCGGTCCATTGTTCTAAATCATAGACATGTAATTGTTCTGCTCGTGCGTTATATTTTTCCACGAACTGCATTTTTAAATCTTTAGCACGGCTTGGTAGGCTTAAACCCAACTCCATTTTGATAACAAGTCGAGCAGGGGTGGAAAGTAGGAAATGCACCGTTTTTTCTGCTAAAAGCAGTTGTTCTAAAAGGCGGATACCATAAACTGCACCAGATGCGCCCGTCATGGCAAGTGTTATGCTGTCAGACATTTTTAATTAACAATTTAACGGTGGACAATGAATAGTATACCAGCCTTTGAGCCAATAGACTTGCTGCAATACTCAGTCAATGATACATAAATATTTAAAAACCGATGTCCCCAATCAAAGTTGATTTATTCATATTGCAATTACCCCTAATCTTTATCAATAATTGATTTTAGTGCTTGCAATGACGCTAATAAATTTTATTATGCACTCATCATTCATAAAAGAACGTTTTTAATATGAAATTACATTTAGACAGAATCCAATTAAATAATATCCAACGCTATGATAATGAATCAATTGTCATTCATGAAAAAAGCTATAATCAAAGCTTAATTGTGATGTCAGATTATTTGTCGGATTGGGATGTGAATGGTTTTGATGATTTGGAGTTGGCGCATTTTAAGCGTTTGCAAGCTTTACAACCTGAATTGGTTATTTTAGGCACAGGTTTGCAACAGCAGTTCCCCGACCCACAATTGTGTAATCCGTTGATTGAAGCACGTATTGGTCTTGAAGTGATGGATAGATTCGCGGCTTGTAGGACTTATAATATTTTGGTGGCGGAAGGACGTAAAGTCTTAGCCGCTCTTATATTTTGATTTTATACTGAACGATGCTTAAAAATAAATTTTAG
>JAYQWJ020000483.1:0-3765 GCA_035829175.2 Candidatus Albibeggiatoa psychrophila | reverse complement strand
TTGTTTGTGTGTATAAATGACTGATATACCAAAAAATTATTTTATCTCGCTCCCATCAATACGTGACATGGAAACGAGAAAATTGACAGCCAATTGTAAAACAAAAATCTTAAATGTCTCGACCAACCGCTTTAGCTACGGCTTTTAACTCACCCATCAATGTTTTTAACTCTTCTGGGCTTAAGGCTTGATCCGCATCGCACCACGCATCACATGGTTTAGGGTGCATTTCAACTAATAAACCGTCAGCACCTGCGGCAATGGCTGCTTTTGACAACGTAGGTACAAGCCATGCCTTACCACCTGCGTGACTTGGGTCGACGATGACAGGTAAATGGGTTTCTCTTTTCAACACAGGAATTGCGGTTACGTCTAACATATTACGATAGGCTTTTTCAAAACTACGCACACCACGTTCGCATAAAATAATGTTGTGATTGCCACCCGCTGCGATGTATTCAGCCGACATTAACCATTCTGAAATTGTCGCGCTCAAACCACGTTTCAAAATAACAGGCACATGTACTTTACCGACTTCTTTTAATAAATCAAAGTTTTGCATGTTACGTGTACCGATTTGAATCACGTCCACACCACGTTCTAAAAAGCTGTCTAAGGCACGAACATCCATCAATTCAGTGACGATAGGTAATTTATGCTTGTCGGCGGCTTTTTTGAAAATATCTAAACCTTCAACGCCTTTACCTTGGAAACTATAAGGACTAGTACGCGGTTTGAACGCGCCACCACGCATTAAGCGACAACCCGCTGCCACGACACCTTCTGCTGCTGCATCCATTTGCTCTTGGGTTTCAACTGAACATGGGCCACCAATAATTTGTATGGTGTTACCGCCAAGTGGAATACCTGCAATATCAATGATTGTATCTGCTTCATGCCATTCTCGCGCGACGATTTTATACGGTTTGACCACACGAATCACATCAGCAACACCGGGTAATGCTTCAATGGCTTCTTTTTGCACTTGACGCTCGTCACCAATCGCACCAATAATAGTACGCTCAGTACCACGAGATACATTAGTTGTTAAACCTGATTCCTCGACTTTCTTCTCAACATTTTTTATCTCTTCCTCTGATACGTGAGGACCCATGATAATAATCATAAAACTTCCTTCTGTAGGTACTATTTAACAAAGCCGATTAATCTTATACAAATAAAGTTATCTGTCAACTAATCTAGTCATTTTATATATTTGACATCATAGCATCTTAAAATAAAAAATAAGTTAAAGTTTCAAGTCTTGGAATTCTCTATGAATATTGCTCAAACTTTACACACAGCACAACAATTACATCAACAAGGTCAATTGCAGCAAGCCTGTGGTTTATATCAGAAAATCATTCAAGCGCAACCTCGACATGTAGAAGCAATTCATCTCATGGGCGTAGCATTGGCGCAAGCACAACAACCACAGCAAGCGATTACCTATTTTCAACAAGCGGTAAAACTCAAACCGAAAGTGGCGGTGTATCACAGTAATCTTGGTAATGCGTTGCAGACTTTAGGTCAATTGGACGCGGCTCTGGATTCTTATCAAAAAGCGTTAAAATTAGAATCTAATAATGCAGATACTTACAGTAATTTAGGCGGCGTTTATGTCAAATTGCAGCATTTAGCCGAAGCTGAGCACTGTTATCGACAAGCAATTAAGTTCAATTCACGTCATGCAGATGCGTATCATAATTTATCAATTGTGTTGGTAAAATTGGAAAAATATCAAGCTGCTCACAATATTTGTCAAAAAGCCTTAAAATTAAACATTGCGCCCGTACAAACTTACATTGATTTAGCGCGTATTGAAGTTGACGAAGAACAGTGGCAGCAGGCTGAAACTCATATAAAACAAGCTTTAGCATTAAAATCAAACTTTGCAGAAGCCTATTATCTGTTAGCTATTATCGAAGCAGAACAAGATCGTTTTGAGCAAGCAGAATCGCATTATAAGACCGCATTAAAATACAATCCAAACTATGCCGATGCCTATCTCAATTTAGGTAATATTTACGTTTTGCAACAGAAATTGGATTTAGCCCAACATTTTTACCAAAAAGCCATTCAAGCCAATGCTTATTTTCCTGATGTTTACGCTAATTTAGCTAGAATTAAACATCGTTTAGGCGAAACTCAAACTGCGATTAAATATTATCAAAAAGCCTTGCAATTGCGTCCTCATTCTTATGAATTTCATCAAAGTTATTCGCAGATTTTATTAGCGACGGGGCAATTTGAACAGGGTTGGCAATCATTTTCATATCGTCCTAGTCGTGTACCTAGCAGCGTGGATTTTAAAGCCATTGGCAGTCATTTTGAGGTTGAACCGTTGGCGCAGGATTTAACAGGTAAACATATTTTAGTTCGCAAAGATCAGGGTTTAGGCGATGAGTTGTTATTTTTACGTTTTGCACAGATATTAAAGCAACGTGGGGCAAAATTAACTTATCAATGTGGTCATAAAATTAAAACCATGCTGCAACGTGTTGATTGGATTGATACTGTGATTGATGCCGACACGCCGATGCCAAATGATGTAAATGCAAAATATTTAGTCGGTGATTTGCCGTTGGCGTTGGGTATGGATTGCGTTGAAATGATTCCTAATGCAGTGGAATTATCGGTGTTGCCTGAGCAGTTGCAAGCGGTACAAACTCAGTTGCCACAAGATGGTAAGCCTTTGATTGGATTGACTTGGCGAGCAGGACAGCCACCGAATGAGGTGAGTAAAAAATTTAAAAATAAGGTTTTGCAGAAGGAAATGCCGTTGGATTTGTTGATTGAGAGTTTGCAGGGGATTGATGCGCATTTTGTAATTTTGCAACGTTATCCGATTGATACGGAGTTACAGCAGTTAAAACAAGCTTTGGGTCAGAATATTCATGATTTTACGCATTTTAGTGATGATTTGGAAAGTATGTTAGCTTTGATGTCGTTGCTTGATGATTATATCGGCGTGAGTAATACGAATTTGCATTTATTAATCGGTTTGGGTAAGTCGGCACGGGTGTTTATTCCGAATCCAGCAGATTGGAGGTGGATGGATAAGGGGAATAGTTCGGCTTGGTTTGATGGATTTAAGGTTTATCGGCAAACAAGTTTGGATGATTGGGATGGTTGTTTTAAGCAGCTTGATGCGGATTTATGCGCGGTTTTTAGCAATTAGAGCAAGATGAAATGGATTTAAGGATAAGCAAGATTAAAAACAAGAAATCCTATCGATCTAATCATTTGTTAAATAGAGATGTTGTGAATAAATTTTTGATTTTATAGATTATTAATAGGAGTGCCTCTTGAGTAAGATTACTCTATCAGATATATAACTTTAAATATGCTCAAATCTGAAAAAGCACTAAATTGACTATTAAAAATAGACAGAATAAAGCCATTTAGGGCAGTCAATACTTAATAAATATTTTGATTGTTATTTTTCAAGATGCTGATTTTTTTATGAATTTTATCGGTAATATTTTTGTTCGATTGCCCTAGAAATTAAAGTGACAATTGTTGCGACCATGACCGCAGATGTATATAATCATGCTCGTGCAGCTGGGTTTCCTATCCCTATATGAATGGGGCAGTTTTCGTGGCTCAAACGGGGTAATAACAGCACCTTGAAATCTATATTAATCTATACTATTATTAACCAATGTTAAAAGAACTTGTAAAAATAGGTGAAGCTGCAAAGATACTAAGTTCAAGCCCCGCCCAGTTAAGGAAGTGGGAGTTGACAGGAGAATTATTGCCAGC
>JAYQWJ020000482.1:0-8690 GCA_035829175.2 Candidatus Albibeggiatoa psychrophila | reverse complement strand
ACATCGGGTTTTAAATTCTGAATACCCATTTTTTTGATGGATTTGACTAATGATATTTTTAAATAGATTGAGTACACTGGTAGACCAAATAAAAGCAATGGCAAATACCTGTGAATTGGTTTAAACAATTTTTTTCTAAAATACAACAACCTTCAGAAATCGAACTTAAACACTGGGCAAGTTGTGAGTGGATTGAATATCAAGCATGGGTTTTTCAGCATGGGTTTCTCAGTTGGTATGAATGGCAACAACAGCATAAAACCGCATTAAAATGGCGTGACAAGCCTTTAATTAGCATTGTAACCCCTGTTTATAACACCGATATTGCGCAATTAACCGCCTGCATTCGTTCAGTTCAAGCCCAAACTTATCCTAACTGGCAATGGTGTTTAGTTGATGATGGCAGCAGTTCCGCCGCAACTTTAGCTTGTTTGGAAGATTTAAAAGAACAGAAAGATAAACGGATTTGGATTCAGCATTTATCTGAAAATCACGGTATTTGCGTGGCGACCAATCATGCAATCGATTTAACTACAGGTCGGTATGTTGCCTTTTTAGACCATGATGATCGTCTTGCGCCTGATGCTTTATTCCATATTGCCCAGCAAATTCAAGCGACTCCTGAGGTTGATGTGATTTATACCGACCGTGACATGTTGTCATTGCAAGATAAGCGTTTTATGCATTTGCTCAAACCAAAATGGTCGCCTGAAACCTTATTGTCTGGTAATTATTTATTTCATTTAATGGTTTATAAAAAAGCCTTATTGGATGAATTGGGCGGATTGCGTCCTGAATATGAAGGCTCGCAAGATTATGATTTGATATTACGTGCTTCGGATAAAAAGCTGAATGTGCAACATATTCCTAAAGTTTTATATCATTGGCGACAGCATGAAAAATCGATTGCAGGCAAACAAGAAGCCAAAAGCTATACCTATATTGCGGGCAAAAAAGCACTGATAGATACTTTAAAGCGTCGGGGTTTGTATGGACATGTGACGGAGAATGCGAATTTATGGCGCGGTAATTATTGTTTGCAATTGGATAATGTCGGACGTTCTTATCAAGTGATTCAGCTAGAACATTTGGATCATTATGCTGAGCAAATCAATCATGCGTTTGAAACAACTCAAGCGGATTATTTGGTTTTTGTCACAATGCCTTATCATGATTTATCAATTGAACATTTGGTGAATTGGTTGCAAATTGATGAAGTGGGTATGGTCACGGGTAAAATTGTTGACTCCGAGGGGCGTTTGTTACATGCGGGGATGGTGCAACGTTTTGTGCTTTCGCCGTTGATTATTTATGCAGGTTTTCCAGAGCAATCTGCGGGTTATATGGCGGTGACAACCATCGTGCGAAATGTCAGTGCGCCACATCCTGCTTGTTATGCGCTGAAACGAGATTGCTGGCAACAATTGGGTGGCTTAAACCCTGAATACAAAACAGTGTATGCTTTAGTCGATTTTGCCTTAAGGGCTTTGCAGCAAGATTATCGAACCGTTTACAATCCTTCTGCACGATTTGAGGTCTTGGATTGGTGGGAAATGTGGGAAAATGAGGAAATTCAGCTTTTTTCTCAACAATGGCAAACGTGGTTAGAAGCAGGCGATCCTTATTACCATCCCGCGTTAACTTTGTCATTATTAGATATGGGCTTGAAGTTTTAATTTGTCTATTCATAGGTTTTTGCAGCAAGTAAAATATCTGCAACAAGACTCCATTTATTTGGAATCTGTTCTTGAGTTGTATAATCGCCATCTATATCTTTAATCCATGCAGATACAGCTTCTAAAAAGTCATATAGATTCTGATTTTCCCAGTCATCTTTATACTTGTTAAAATCGTCTGCCAATGAAAGTATAAAGTCAGACAACTCTTCTGGTGAATTTATATTACTAGATTGCTTTATCATATATTTTTAATAAGATTTAAGGCTCTACTTATGGAATTCTTTGCTATCGCTAATATTGAGACTCAAGCCGAAACATTACAAGCTCTTACAGTTGAAAAGCTCAATCAATACTGTGCTGAAATTGATAGCGTATTGCGGGTTGAACATGAAAATAGTGCTGATATTTATTGCTTATGGGGTGAATTTACCGTGCATAGACAAGTTATAAATGGAGGGGTGCGTTTTTCAATGCCGAAATGTCCTAATGCGCTGGCTTGGACAATCACCACAGGTTTTGCGCCTGCACCAGAAAAAGTGCTGATTCATGCGACGATTAATCGTACAGAGCATGATGCTGATTTCATAGAATCGATACAAGAATTTATTCAAGCGTGGAAAGTAGGATTGGAACAACAGTTGTCATCTTTTTAAAAGATAACTTGCAATATGTCTTGCACTTCTTTAACGTGATTGAGCCGAATCTGCTTATTTATCAAAATGATATAGCGTGCCATGATTCCATCTTTTATGACACACTATAGAGAAATACAAAATTATAAAAATCCCATCACTTTAGCAATCCCCATTGAACCTGTTACGATTAAGAATATTGCAACCGTAAGATTTAAAAGTTGCGGACGAACAAGAATTAAAAGACCAGCAACAAGAGCAATAATCGCTTGAATGAGAGCAGAAGACATTATATTCACCAAATTTAAATTAAAAGAGTCTATGCAATGTACATCATTCAAATATTGAAAAGCAATTGATTTTCGCTTGAAATATGAATTATGCTCTATCCATGCAATAATAATTTCTTAAAGTATCAACAAGACTAATAATAAATAGCCTCATTTACCCGCTTGTCACAGCGCAGGATTGCTTATGTCAACACAAAAAACTCAAGTAAGCTTTTTCCGATCTCTACGCGGTAAGCTCATCATTCTTTTCTTGGGTATTTCACTGATTCCATTGATTAGTATTAGCATGATAGTCAGCTATTGGGTTGAAGTGCGTTTACATGAAGAAGCCATTAATAAACTCACCGCCGTGCGTAATATCAAAGCAACGCAGATTAGCCATTATATTCATGAACGTTTAAAAGATGTCGAAAACCTATCAAGCAATCCTAGCACAATTGAAGTGATGTTAGCTTTTGAGCGAGTGGCACATGATGATGAGCACAGTTCTGACAAACACGATTCTGATGAACAGCATTCTGAAGAAGCAAAAATGGCAGTGTCTCGCATTTTATATTTAGGCAAACCTGATTTGCTGGATGCTAATGACGGCAGCGCATATAGCCAAGTGCATAAGCAATACCATGCTGTATTCCAAAAATATCAACAAGACTATGGTTATTACGATATTTTTTTAATTGAACCTCATAGCGGTATTATTATTTACTCAATTTCTAAAGAAGATGATTACGGCACAAGCCTGAATACGGGTAAATATGCAAATGGTAATTTAGCGAAAATATTTAAAGCCACTGTCAATGCCTCTGATCCTAATTTTACTCATCTGAACGATTTTGAGCCTTACGCACCTTCTAATTATACCGCCGCCGCTTTCGTCACTTCGCCTATTTTCAGTGAAAATAAACTTATTGGTGTTTTAGCATTTCAGCTACCCATCAATAGAATTAATGAAATCATGCAAGAAAGCACGGGTATGGGCAAAACAGGCGAAACACTGCTAGTGAGTGGCGATGATTTCTTATTACGTTCTGATTCACGCTTTTTTGACTCAGAAACCATTTTACGCAAAAAGATTGAAACCAAAGCAACTCAAGATGCAGCCGCAGGTCATACGGGCGTGCAAAATATATTAAATCCAGATAATAATCAGCGCAGTCTAGTGGCTTACATACCCTTAGCCATCCCCAATGTGCATTGGTTATTAATTGCCAAAATTGATGAAGCCGAAATTCGTCAAACGATTAACACATTGCAAATGGGTATTTATATGTTTGTCTTTATTTGCGCTAGTATTGTGATTGTATTGGCATTGTTTTTTAGTAACAGCATTGCAACCCCGATTATAAAAATGACGACGATTCTGAGCCGTTTAGCTGCGGGAAATATTAACCAAGAAATTGAAGTGCGTGGTCGTAATGAAATCAGTCTGATGGCTGCGGCATTCCATCAAATGACGATTAATTTACGTCAACTGATTGGCAATACCAGTAATTTTTTAGAACAGCTTTCGCGCGGACAAACCGACACTCAAGTTATTGGAGAATATCCCGGTGATTTTGAGAGTTTAAAAACGGTATTACAAGGCTCAGCCGCAAAATTAAACGAAGTGAATAAATCTAATGCTCGGCAAAACTGGATAAAAACAGGTCATGCTCATTTAAATGAAAGACTGCGCGGTGAACAAAATGTCATATTGTTATCTAAGAATATCATTGATTTTTTCGTCACTTATTTAGATATTCAAGTTGGATTACTGTATTTGGTACAACATGAAGATAAAGAAACCTATTTAAAGCGGGTGGCAGCTTATGGTTACACTCAAAACGATTCAAATCAAGAAGTTAAATTCCATTCAGGTGAAGGTTTAGTCGGTCAGACCATGCTAGAACGCAAACCGATTTTGCGTAGTTTACAACCCGAAGAATATGCACATATTATCCAATCTGGTTTAGCTCAAGCCGTGCCTAAACATATATTATTATTGCCTTTTATATATGAAGACGAAGTTAAAGGTGTTATTGAATTGGGGGCTTCTAAAGAGTTCAGTGATACGCAACAAGACTTTTTAACCCAAGCAATGCCTAGTATTGGAATCGCAATAAACGTTGCAGAATCAAGCACTAAAATGCAAATTTTGCTCACTCAAAGTCAAGAACAATCTGAATTATTACAACAACAAAAAGCAGAAATGCAGCAAACTAATGAAGAATTAACAAGCCAGACTGAAGAGTTACAAAGTCAACAAGAAGAATTGCAAAGCCAGCAAGAAGAATTACGCCAAACCAATGAAACATTAGAAGAACGTAGTCGCATCATGGCGCGTCAGCAAGAAGAAGTGCAACGGAAAAATCGGGAATTGGAAGCGGTCAAAGTCTCAATTCAAGCGAAAGCAGAAGAATTGGAATTAGCCAGTAAATACAAATCCGAATTCTTGGCAAATATGTCACATGAACTGCGCACACCATTGAATAGCTTATTAATTTTGGCTCAATTGCTTGCTGAAAATCAGGAACAAACCTTAACCAAGAAACAAATTGATTGTGCGAATACGATTCATAGTGCGGGCACAGATTTATTAAATTTGATTAATGATATTCTGGACTTATCCAAAGTTGAAGCGGGTAAAGTTGAAATTAATCCAACAATGCTACCACTTACTGATTTAGTCACCAATATACAACAAAAATTCCAACATGTAGCTGAAAATAAAGGCTTATGGTTTAAAATTGAACAGGCTGACAATTTGCCTGAACACATCTATAGTGACGAGCAACGTCTGCATCAGATTATTAATAATTTGCTATCAAATGCGTTTAAATTTACTGAACAAGGCGGGGTTCGATTAGATGTTAAACGACCCAATCCCGATGAAGATTTATCGCGCAGTGGCTTGGATGCGAAAAATGCGATTCTCATCAGCGTCACCGATACAGGTATTGGCATTCCAACAGGTAAACAAAAAGTAATTTTTGAAGCCTTTCAGCAAGCAGATGGTACAACCAGCCGTCGGTTTGGTGGTACAGGTTTGGGCTTATCAATTTCACGTCAATTAGCCCAGTTAATGAATGGTGAAATTAAGCTGCATAGTGAACAAAATCAAGGCAGTTGCTTTAGTATATTCTTACCTGAAAAGTGTTCGCAAAAAAATTCGGCGGCGACAACTGAAAACAGTAAGCCCAGTATTTTGACTGATTTTTCCACGGAATCAAATAGCACAATATCAAGCTTATCAAGCTCACAATTGAGCATGGAAACTCATGAAAATAATGAAACCTATGAAAATCAAGAAGCCAGCATCATAGACGACAGAGCAGATTTGCAGCCTGATGACCGAACATTGTTGATTATTGAAGACGATGATAAGTTTGCACAGATATTAATGGATTTAGCCAGAGAGAAGACCTTTAAATGCTTGTGGGCGGCAGATGGTCATAATGGTTTAAAACTCGCGATGCAATATTTACCAAAGGCGATTATGTTGGATGTTGGTTTGCCTCAGTTGGATGGCTGGAGTGTGATGGAGCAGTTAAAAGATAATCCGAGTACCCGCCATATTCCAGTACATTTTATATCGGGTAATGCCAATCAGCAGGAAGCTAAAAAAATGGGTGCAATTGGCTTTGCTTTAAAACCTGTGAGCATGGCGGAGTTGGGAGAAGCATTTTGTAAAATTGAGCATTTTGTTAATAAAAAGGTCAAAAAGCTATTATTGCTAACCGATAATATCCAGCATGAACAATCCATTATTGAGACTGTCGATAGTGAACAAGTTGATATTACCATCGCCAAAACCCATCTTGAAGCACAGCAACAATTATTACTGAATAAATTTGAATGTATGGTTGTAGATGTGGGTATTGAGCAAGAAACGGGTATTGATTTATTGAATAAACTGAGTAAAGATAGTGATTTGCTACAGATTCCAATCGTCATTTATACGGAACGTGAATTAACAGAACAAGAAGAAATCGCTTTGCATTCTTATAGTAATTTGACCGTGAAAGCAGTGCATTCTCCAGAGCATTTATTGGATGAGGCGACTTTATTTTTACATGAAGTGGAATCTCATTTACCAGAGCAACAACGCCAAATGTTGAGAATGGTGCATGATAAGGAGATGCAATTGCAGGGTAAAAAAGTGTTATTGGTCGATGATGATGCCCGAAATGTTTTTGCATTAACGGCGGTGTTAGAAGGCAAGGGAATGGAAGTATTTATGGCGAGTAATGGAAAATTGGCGTTGGATGAATTGGAGCAAATGAGCAGTGTCGATATTATTTTAATGGATATTATGATGCCTGAAATGGATGGTTTTGAAGCAATTCAGCGAATCCGTGAACAAATCCGTTATCGCAAAGTTCCAATTATTGCCTTGACTGCCAAAGCGATGAAAGGAGATGCAAATAAATGTATTGAAGCAGGTGCGAATGATTATTTATCAAAACCTGTAGATACAGATAAATTGCTATCTTTAATGCGAGTTTGGATTGTGGTTTAGTTATTTATATATTTGGATTTTTACAATGGAATTGCATTAAGATCATAGGAGTACGTTATTTATCTTGCTCAGGCAACATTAATTTTGCACTCCTAATCACTTTTAAAATAATTAACCGATAAGTTCACCACGCAAGGAATTCGGCAAGGCTTCAGTAATTTTTACATCGATGAATTGACCAATTAAGGTTTGCGAACCTGCAAAATTTACTACACGATTATTTTCAGTACGTCCTGCAATTTGATTAGGGTCTTTTTTAGACGGTTTTTCAACCAACACTTTTTGTGTCGTCCCTATCATACTGCGACTAATATCCATCGCCATTTGATTAATCCGATTTTGCAAAATAGACAAGCGTTGCTTTTTCACTTCCGTAGGCACATTATCTTCCATTTCCGCAGCAGGCGTACCCGGACGAGTGCTATAAATAAAGCTGAAAGAATGGTCAAAACCAATTTCTGCAATCAAATCCATCGTATCCTGAAAATCCTCATCAGTTTCATTTGGAAAGCCAATAATAAAATCAGACGATAAACTTAAATTAGGTCGCGCTTGACGTAATTTGCGAATCATACTTTTATATTCTAGTCGCGTATGACCACGTTTCATTTGCATTAAAATTCGGTCTGAACCACTTTGCACAGGCAAATGTAAAAAGCTAACCAATTGCGGCACGTCAGCAAATACTTGAATCAAATCATCATTTATTTCAACAGGATGTGAGGTAGTAAAACGAATCCGCTCAACGCCATCCACTTCAGCCACATAACGAATCAAAAGTGCTAAATTCGCCATATCGCCATCCGACATTTTGCCGCGATAGCCATTCACATTTTGTCCGAGTAAATGAATTTCCCGCACATCTTGTTCCGCTAAACTAACAACTTCCGCCAACACATCATCAAATGGACGGCTGACTTCTTCACCGCGCGTATACGGCACAACGCAAAATGTACAATAATGGCTGCAACCTTCCATAATGGAAACAAATGCGCTTACGCCATCAGCCTTGGGTTCAGGCAAACAATCAAATTTTTCGATTTCTGGGAATGAAATATCAATTTGGGGTTTATGCATCATCCGCACATTTTTCAGCATTTCAGGCAAACGATGTAAAGTCTGAGGGCCGAACACAATATCAACATAAGGCGCACGTTGACGAATAAGCGCACCTTCTTGACTTGCGACACAACCACCGACCCCAATGATTATATTAGGATTTTTCTTTTTCAGTTCCCGCCACATACCCAGTTGTGAAAATACTTTTTCTTGAGGCTTTTCTCGCACCGAACAGGTATTGAGTAATAAAATATCAGCTTGTTCCGCATCTTGGGTCAATTCTGCACCGTCCGATACTTCTAATGCTTGTGCCATCCGAGCTGAATCATATTCATTCATTTGGCAGCCAAAAGTTTTAATAAATAGTTTTTGTCCCATTGTGTTCCAGCACTTAAGTGATTAATCATAAATAAGTTTAACGGGATAGAATAGCAGATTTACCGGGCATTTACATCCTCATGAATAAGATGGTATTTGCTAAAATAATTCATTTATAAAAATATCTCTTAGATTTGACAATATTTATAACAAA
>JAYQWJ020000481.1:0-28793 GCA_035829175.2 Candidatus Albibeggiatoa psychrophila | reverse complement strand
TATTATTAATCAACTTAAGTGCTTATGTATTAGCGCGCTTAAGCCCAATAGACACTATGATGCCGCATGGCTATCGTTTGGTCATGGAGAAACCATGATGCATATCGCATTAATCAGCACGTCCTATCCAGTTACCCAAGATGGTAGTGAAGCCGCCGGTGCATTTGTTGCCGATTTTGCCAAAGCACTTGCCCGACAAGTAAAAGTCAGTGTCATCGCGCCTAGCCTTGAATCGGGATATGAACAAATCAGTGAAAACTTATCTATTTATCGCTTTGCCGTGCCTAGCCTGCCTTTGTCCTTGCTTAAACCGTCCAATCCTTTAGCTTGGCCTGCCTTGAGTAAAACGCTTATAGCAGGACAAGGTGCGGTAAACAAATTAGTCGAAAACCAAGCGGTTGATCATATTTTTGCTTTATGGGCGTTGCCTTCGGGTTATTGGGCTTGGCGTGTATCCAAACAACAGGGGATTCCATATTCTACTTGGGCATTAGGCAGTGATATTTGGAGTTTGGGCAAGATTCCTTTGATTAAACAACTGTTACAAAAAGTATTACGCGATTCTCAAGCTAATTTTGCCGATGGTTATTTATTAAAAGATGATGTTGAGCACCTCTCAAAACGTCCTTGTTCCTTTTTACCTAGCACCCGTCATTTAGATTTACCCGAATTACCCGCATTGAAAACCGCGCCGCCTTATGTATTGGCTTTTTTGGGGCGTTGGCATCCCAATAAAGGCATTGATTTATTATTAGAAAGTTTACAGTTGCTGTCTGAAGATGATTGGGAAAAAATTGCTGAAGTGCGTATTGCTGGCGGTGGTCCTTTGCACGATTTAGTACACAAAAGTTGTGCAAAGTTGCAAGAACAAGGGCGACCTATTATATTAAAAGGCTATTTAGATAAAGCCGCAGCGATTGAATGGTTTGTCAATGCAGACTATGTGTTAATTCCTTCACGCATTGAAAGTATTCCCGTAGTCTTTTCTGATGCTATGAAATGTCAGTGTCCTGTTATTTGTATGCCGGTGGGAGATTTGCCGCGTTTAGTGGATACTTATCAAGTAGGTTGTTTTGCTACTAAAGTATCAACTCAATCCTATGTTCAAACAGTTAAAATGACGCTAGCAAAATCTCCTAAGCAATTTTTAACGGGGTTGTCACAAGCTCAAGAAGCCTTTAGTGTGGAACAGAGTGTGAAAGAATTTTTACTAAAAATTAATTAATCCAATATAAGGTAAATATAAGTTATGTCTGGTGAAGTAAAACAGTCTTCTGATCCGCGTTGGGGGAGTAAGCAACGCGAAGTAAAGGCACAAGCTATTTTTATAACAATGCAACACTTTACTCATATTTCTTTTAAAGAATCGGATTGGATAGACTTAGGATGTGGCAGTGGGCTTATTGCTATTCATATTGCTCCCCATGTAAAATCTATATATGGCATTGATCCTGAAGCTTGGGAAAGATGGAAAGAACTTGCTCAACAACAAACAAACTTAACATTTATAAATGAATCAGTAGAAAAACTTTCTTGTCCTGATGCTTGTGCAGATGTTGTTATTTGTAATCAGGTATATGAGCATGTTCCTAATCCTCAAAAGCTCATTTCAGAAATTGAGCGTATTTTGAAGCCTGGTGGCTATTGTTATTTTGCTGGACCTAATTTACTGTTTCCTATTGAACCCCATGTATTTTGGCCTTTTGTTCATTGGTTACCGCGCCGCGTTGCAGTTAGATTAATGCGTATATTGGGTTCTAAAGCAATTTTAGATGCTTATTCTGAGAACTATTGGACATTGCAACGATGGCTTGAAAATTTTAAATGTTACAATGCCGTTCCTTTTATTCTAAAAAACCCCACAAAATACCAGAAAAATACTATATTTTGGCGTGTTATTTCGTTCATTCCTGAAAAATTTCTACATTACTTGACTTGGTTATCTCCAAGTTTTGTATTTGTACTTCAGAAACCTCAAAATTAATATAAGTAACTCATGTTACGCACTCGGCATCAATTAGCAGTACTTTCTCTTTAAAAACATGGATAGAACATAGTGAGCAATTGGACTTTTAGCACAACCCCTCCTGATGACTGGGAAATACGTTGTAATGAACATAATAGTTTGTTTCATACAGAAGCTTGGCAAGAAGTTTTACACCAAGGTTTTAAATTGGAAACTTTATATTTATGGGATAAAAACGGTCTGTCTGCATTTACCATTACTGTATTTATTATTGGTCCGTTTAGAATTGCGTATCTAGGTTTTCCTGTTGGCAGAAATATAGAAGGTAAGTTATTAAAAGAAGACATATTGATTCAAATAAAAAAAATGAATTTACCCGTACACTTGTTAAAAATACAGACAGATACTCTTATGCCTCAAGCATTAGGTCAATTAAAATATCAAGTAGTACTCGAAACATGTATTCATGATTTGCCTAATTGGCAATTAAAAAAATCATTACGTCAAAATATTCGGCGATTTCATAAAAACAATATAGCAATAAAAGATATAGCCTTCACAAATGAAAAAGCAAAAAGCTTGTTTTCTATATATAAGGAAACAGTTATTAGAAATAAAGGGGTAGTACGATACAATGCAGCATACTTTAAGGCAACTCTACGGCTATCTATATATAAACAGAATTGTCGCTGCCTAGGTGTTTATATGGAAGAAAAATTACTTGGCTTTATCATCATTGTACTAGATAAAGAAACTGGCTTTTATCTGCATGGGGCTTCAGATAGGAATTTTCATAAATATGGGGTTTCAGATATTCTTCTATCTACAGCAATTCATTGGGCGCAAGAGAAAAACATGAAGAAGTTTAACTTGTTAGCTTCTCCCTCACACCAAAAAAATCTAATTTGGTATAAAGAGAAGTTTGGGGGGGAAACACAACCCAAGTATATCTATGAATTGCATTTTAATATAATATATGCGCGACTTTTTAAGTTTCTTTTATGGCTAAAAGATAAATTACAAAAATTG
Organism: Candidatus Albibeggiatoa psychrophila; assembly: GCA_035829175.2. GTDB lineage: Bacteria > Pseudomonadota > Gammaproteobacteria > Beggiatoales > Beggiatoaceae > Albibeggiatoa > Albibeggiatoa psychrophila. Next base: position 25,798 of record JAYQWJ020000481.1, on the reverse strand, counting down.
TCTAATTCATTTTCTACTTTTTGATTTTGCGTTTTTTTAAAATATACCATTCAGTCCATCCCCAAAATAATCCATAGACAATTATTCTAAGAATGAATAATAAAGAGCTTGCAATAATACCTACTGAAATTGGCAAAGCAACATGAGTGGATAATAAGCCTAAAACAACCTCTCTAATACCAACATTTCCAGGTGTTATTGCTATTTGTGCAAGTAGGTTAAGTACAATTGCAAAATAGGATATTTCTTCAAAACTTAAAGAATAGTTCAATCCTCTTAATAAGCAAAAAAAAACTAATATTGTAGCCAAATAGAGACAAACTGCAATAATAAATAATTCAAATAAACATTCTGAGTATGGAAACCATTTTTTCTGTTCAATAAAAAAAAGACTGACTAAAAAAACTGATAGAATTACTATAAAAACAGTACTACTGCTTAATAACCAAGCCGCAGCTAAAACACTGACAAGCATAGCAATAACACTGGCTACAATCATAAAAGTGACAAATTGATGCCATTTCAAGCCATACTTATTTGTAATAGTGTGTAACAGTGCAATTGTGCCCAAACGAGCAGGTAATAACGTATTTAATATCCCTTTTCTTGCATTAAACAAAGCCGTGTCGATTGCAACATTTTTTATATTATGATAATTCAAAAAAATAGTCACTTGCCACCATTGCAACATAAACATAACAACAATAACAAGAACACTAGCGAGTAGCCAAATTAAATTTATTTGAGAAAGTTCATCAGGTACATTCGATAAGCTATAAATAATAACACTAATAAATAATCCGTAGCCAAACCAATACTTAAATTTACGCCAAAATTGGAGTATTTGAGTCAATACAACTTTAATTCTTTGCATAGTTTTGTTGCAATTGATTATATTCAAGCATAAATACTTGCTGTTCTTCTTCACTAAGCCTTAATTGATTAGATATCGAAAACTGAGCAGGTAAATCTATTTCTGGGTACATTTCGTATTGTCCAAAAGCGTTTAGCCATTGGTTTAATGTCAACATGCATTCTTTTGGGTCATCACATAAATCCGCATAATTTATCTGACAGTAACGCCCTTTAGCATAACGCTCTAAATCATCAGAGATGATGCGTTCAGTATGAAATATTTGTCTGATAATTTGCTGTTGTATAGATAAATTATTCCATTCCAAATATCTAGGAGGTTTTATAGACCACCACAATTCTGGTTTTTTTCTTTTAAATCGCCCTGTTAAAATAGATTGATAAGTTAGTAAAATATCTCGATGGACTTTAATAAATAAAGCATTTGGAAAAATTTGCGCTAAAACACCGACTACCATACCTAAATATAGACTTTTAAATACAAAGGGCTTCTTCATAATATAAGTTAAAGAAGATAAATTTTGAATTAAGCTAATATACTCTTCTTTGTTTATAATTGATGGATCAATATAATGCCCCTGTTCTTCCCTTTCTTTAAACCATTGCTGCCAATAATGAGCGTCTTCGGTTGGTGATAAAAAACCATCAATATAACCATAATTAGATTTAAAGTTAGCTTTCGGTCTAGTTAGCCAAGGTTTTAATGAACGATGAATTAAATTAGAAGCACCATAGCAGTAATCCATAGGGTGTGGAAAATAGGCTGTTTGGAAAGTATGGCTGATGACTTGATAAGTTAGCGTTGTACCAGAACGCGGTATGCCAACAATAAATAAAGGATTGAGTACATCAGGATGTGCTTTGGCTGCAAAGGGTTTATCTAAAATAGCTAACAAATAATTTATATTTTGCAATAACATTTTTAAATTAATAGCTTTCATTATTATTTCTCGAAAATATTTCTGACCGATTGCAGTACCTTGGATAAGTCATTTTCATTTAAGCGTCCTGACAAAGGCAAACTCACCGTCTGCCGCCCAATTTTCATGGCATTTGGATAGTCTTCAGGTCGCCAACCAAATGTCTCTTGATAAAACGGATGTTCTGCGATGCTGAGATAATGTACGCCTACACCGATTTTATGCGCGGTCATGGCATCTAAGAAAACATCTCGACTGAGGTTTGTTTGTTGTTCATCAAGCAAAATTGTATAAAGATGATAAGCATGGCGCGTATCGGTTTCAGGTGCTTTAGGTAGAGTAATAGGCAATTCAATTAACGCCGTTTGATAGGTTTGCCAAATTTCTTGGCGACGTTGCCAATTGTGTTCGACTCTTGCCAATTGATGAATGCCAAGTGCAGCTTGAATATCCATCATGTTGTATTTAAATCCACATTCCACCACGCGATAATGTTTAAAGCCTTCATCACCAAAGCGATGCCAAGCATCTTTTGTCATGCCGTGTAATGCCAGCATTTTGACTCGCCCAATCGCCTCTTCATCGCGGGCTAACACCATGCCGCCTTCACCCGTCACTACATTTTTAGTGACATAAAAGCTAAAGCAACCAAAATCGCCAAAAGTGCCTGCTTTGTGTCCATGATATTCAGTTTCTATTGCATGGGCGCAATCTTCAATCACAATCAAATCGTGCTTTTTGGCAATTGCCATGATGGCATCCATATTACAGGCACGTCCCGCAAAATGTACCAGTAGAATGGCGCGGGTGCGCGGCGTAATGGCTGCTTCAATGGCTTTTGGATCGATATTAAACGTATCTGCTTCAACATCGGCTAACACGGGGGTTAATCTGGCATGAATAATTGAGTTAACTGTTGCACAAAAGGTCATTGCTGTGGTGATGACCTCATCCCCCGGTTGCAAATGGGCTGCAATCATGCTGACATGTAATGCCGCAGTACAGGAATTCAGTGCGGCGGCATGGGTGGATGGCATGCCTTTATACTGGGCAAATTCGCGCTCAAAGCGAGCAACTTTTGGTCCTGTCCCGAGCCAGCCAGAGTGCAAAGTAGCGACGACTTCATCGATTTCTGCTTGTTCAATGGCAGGCGCACCGAAAACTAAAAAATCCGCATTACTGCTCACAGTCTAGTCCTGTTTAATGGCATTAAGGGGGTAGAAAATATAGCGACTATCATACCATAAGCATTCCATTTCCCCGCTTTTTTTAAACTCAACATGCTATTAAGTACAGCAAAACTGTTTGAGTCTATCTTGTAACTCGACCATCAAGTTTTTTTATGAGGACGGACAGGAAAAAGTGCTTCTGTTTTGATTGTCCCAATCGTTAGTGTAAGACTTTTAGTAAACTCTCATAAATCAATGGTTCGGACACTTTTTAAAGTATATAATAAAATCAATAACTTACGAAAGAATGCTCATATTTGTAACTTATTGAAATATTTAATAATTCCTAAGAGCTATCCACAGTATTGACTGTAGCGACTTAGATTTTTAAAGTTTGCTCGACCTCTCTTCGGCTCGTGTCTTGGCTTTTATTCAAAACTTTCTGTAGCATTGGTAAACAATTGATTTTATTATATGAGTTAAAAACTTTCCGAATCATTGTTTATTAAATCATTGATTTTATTATGTACTTTAAAAAAGTGTCTAAATTATTTTATGATAAAAAACAGCAATATGTATTATTTTGCTAAAAAGTCAGACGCTAAAAAACAATGGCTATTAGCATCAAAGATAATCAGATAAAATACTTAAGTCCTAGTTGTTGTGGCAAGATAGCAACTATGATGCACTACTGCAACATTCTAAAAACTGTAACCAACTAAAATAAAAAGTAAAAATAAAATGAAGCGTATCCCTAAACGTTATGTTCACTTACTTATGTTCTCAGGTTTAATTTTGCTTGCCTTTTTTATTATTGCAGGCAGCTTTATTATTTCCCATCAACGTAATTTGCTGCTAAACAATGAAACACATCACGCCGCTTTAGAACTGGACTTAATTGGTGGTTTTGTACAAGAATCCTTTCTTATAAAAGATTATTCTAATGTTAATATATTTCTACAAAACTGGGTAAAAAAACGTCCGTATATTATAGAAATGACCGCGACCAGTAAAAATGGTTTTAAATTCTTTACTTATAGATCTGACCTCGTTGCGAAAAACCACTTTATTATCAAGAAAAAAATTACGTTCCCCCCCAAAAATGATATTACGCTTGTTGTGACCTATGACTTGAAACCTATTGAAACTATTATTAATCGCCTCAATTCTCAATTATTAATTATCTTTTCTATTACGATGATTTTTTTAGGTTTGATTTTGTCTTTTATGCTCACTAAAATGGCATTTATTCCAATGGAGCTAGAAATTCAAAAACGGGTTGCAGAAGTGAAGTTGGCGCATGATGAATTGGAAAAAATGAGTCGGCAACATCAGTTAATTTTAGAATCTGTTGGTGATGGAATTTGTGGATTAAGCTCAGAAGGTTATATTACTTTTATTAATCTTGCTGCTGCTGAAATTTTAGAAATCCCTGCAAAATTTTTAATTGGTAAACATTATTTAACCGCAACCAGTCATGCCAACTCAAATCGCAGTTTTTATAATAAAGCTTCTTGCCCTATTTGTAGTGCCGTGCGCCAAGGTATTGTGCATCGAGCCAATGATGAATATATTCTGACCCCAAGCGGCAGGCTATTGCCTATTGAATATATTTCAACCCCGCTGATTGAACAAGTAGACCCTGAACGACATGGTGAAATTTTAGGCGGTGTCGTTGTCTTCCGCGATATTACCAAGCAAAAACAAGCTGAAGCCACATTAAAACATTCTAAAGAAGTTGCTGAGCAAGCCAATCAGGCCAAAAATCAATTTTTAGCCAATATTAGCCATGAATTACGCACGCCGTTAAATGCGATTATTGGTTATAGCGAGATTTTATATGAAGATACGAAAGAAGAGGGTCATGAGGAGTTTGCTGAATATTCACATAATGTACTAACTGCAGGACAACAATTGTTAGGTTTGATTGATGATGTGCTTGATATATCTAAAATTGAAACGGGTAAAATGTCTCTGAATATTGAACAAACGAATTTAGAACGATTGGTTACTGGAGTGATGACGACAGTGCAGCCATTAGTACAGCAAAATAATAATACGCTAGAAGTAAAATATGAAACTTCGATCAAAACTATTTTCACTGATGTTGTTAAATTACGTCAAATTCTGCTGAACTTACTGAATAATGCCGCTAAATTTACTCATGGCGGACATATTGACATTAAATTAAATACCGAGTTACATAAAAAACAAAATTATCTACATATTTATATTCAAGATAATGGTATTGGTATGAATGATGCGCAACAAGCCAATCTTTTTAAAGCCTTTCATCAAGCGGATAGTTCTCCAACACGTACTTATGGTGGTATGGGTTTGGGTTTAACTTTGACTAAAGAATTTGTTGAAATGTTAGATGGCAATATTAGCGTAACAAGCGAATTGGGAGAAGGTAGCCGTTTTTGTGTGCAATTTCCACTAAATAAAAATACTAAAGTTTCTTAAATGCAGGATTGCCAATCTATCAAGGACAAGCAATCCTAACCAATATGCAAACAACAATCACTCAGATGTTAAGGCAAAGTACTGGGATCAAATAACCGCTCATGTTCTGCAATGGCAAATCTATCTGTCATCGCTGCAATGTAATCAGAAATAGCGCGTGCTTTACCCACTTCAATACCTAATTGTGCTTGTAGTCGATTGACTTCTACCTGCGCTTCTAATGGCAATAATCGCGGCTCGCCGATAAAGGCTTCAAATAATTCTCGAATGACCCGTTTTGCTTTAAAATTCATACGGTCAACACGGAAATGATGATATAAATGCGAAAATAAAAACTGTTTTAAATCCATGTGCATGTTGTACATGTGAGCACTAAATGTCACCATCGGTTCTTCTGCCATTCGCACCGCATCAACATTTTTAGGCTGCAACGCATCAATTTGCGCATGACTGGTTTCAATAACATTTAATACTTGTTCATTGATCATCCGCCGAATAGTTTCGTTAATAACCTGACGTTGCAACAAATTACTATAGCTACGCATCACACTGGTATAATGTTGTTCAAATAATTCAAACTCTCGCAACTGACGAATCGTGATTAAACGCGCTCGCAATCCATCATCAATATCATGGTTGTTATACGCCACTTCATCACATAAATGGCTGATTTGACCTTCTAAGCTGGTTTGATGTTTAGGATCATTTAAAAAGCGGGCTGCAACTTGTCCCAAGGTTTTTGCTTGTTTCGGAGTACAGTGTTTAATAATACCTTCACGGGTTTCAAATGTGAGATTTAAACCTCGAAATTCTGGATATTTTTCTTCTAATTCATCGACAATCCGCAGTGACTGTAAATTGTGCTCAAAACCACCATAATTCTGCATACATTCATTTAAGGCATCTTGACCCGCATGACCAAACGGGGTGTGTCCTAAATCATGAGCCAAAGCAATGGCTTCGGTTAGGTCTTCGTTTAACTGCAATGCTCTGGCAACAGTACGGCTGATTTGAGCCACTTCCAATGAATGTGTCAAACGAGTGCGGAATAAATCACCTTCATGATTCACGAAAACTTGAGTTTTATACTCTAAACGCCGAAAAGCGGTCGCATGTATGATACGGTCACGGTCGCGTTGATATTCGCTACGGTAGGCAGAAGGAGGTAGTTCATCTCGTAACCGTCCATAAGATGTTTCTTGATGTGCAGCGTATGGAGCTAGGGGTCTTATCATATACACTCCAAAACTTTAGTATTTGTAATGTGATTTAAATTTGATAGGGTTTATGGTCTGAAGCTTCAAATCACTTAAGCTCCGATTAGTAAACAGTTTCTATAATTTCTAATATAAATACAAGGTTTGTTTTGTTATCAATGTCGTTATATCAGTTAAATATTGGGAATTATTTGTTTAAAACAATGATTTTGGCTGAATCATTATTTAGTCATATTATATTAACTTAAGTTTGGTATCATTTAGAATATTATTAGATTCTAATCTAAGCAACTGGAGCAATTTGTAGATGAGCAGTAAAGTTTTTAAAGATAATGTATTTCCTCGTCATGTATCCGATTTGATGAATTTGATGCACATGGTTGTTTTCAGCGGCACTGATGGTGAGGAAAAGTGGGATACCTATTTACCACTTGAGCAAAAAGAATGTGTTGCATTGGGTCTGGCTTTATACTACCAATGTGGTCATTGTATTGAGCATCACTCAAAAGCATTGTGCAAAATGGGTAAGGTTGAAGAAGCGGTATTGTCTAAAAACATGAATTCCATTATCTTATTTTTGCGAACGGATACTTCTCGTATTACAGCAACGGAAAAAACACGTTGGATGCAAGCTTGGCAAGAATTCTCAGTCAAAATAGCCATGAACCGCGATAAGGCCACGCCATATTTGATTGGTTTGGCAATTGGTATGGCACGCGATGATGATTTTTTGATCCAATTTTGTGGTTCTGAAGTGAGCAAAATTTTAAGTACGCAGAATATTGATATAAGATCGGCTATTGGTGAACTAGAGTCCATCGTGATTTTCATGAAAGCCGCTGCTTCTAAGAATCGAATTGCAAATAAAGTTGAAGAATTGTTTGGTAATCAATAGTTTCGTGGCACTTATATGCTATAAGATGTAGTTATCAAGGGCTGCCAGTCTTCAAAGATTGACAGTCTTGATAAACCTTAGAATGTTCTGCTAAAAAGAGTGTCATGCTCATTCCATTGAGCACTTGCAAAACCAGTTTTGCACTTCTGTAAGATATTCATATCTTGGGCTTTAAACTGAAAATTATCTTACAATTCCTCGTGCAGATCGCTTATTTAAAAACTCAATAAAATGATTCACTTCTGAGCAAGTTTCTGCTAATTTAGCTAATTGAACTAATGCTTCTTCAACAGTAAGAGCTTGTTTATAAATTATTTTATAAGATTGGTATAAATTGCGAATTGTTTCAGGGCTAAACCCATTGCGCTTAAGTCCTTCTTTATTCAAACCATAAGCTTCAGCACGATTACCCCAGACGGTGACATAAGGCGGCACATCTTTAAAAATCACTGAACCTGCACCAGAAAAACTATAAATGCCCATACTACAAAATTGATGCACTAAACTAAATCCACCTAAAATCACGTAGTCGTCGATTTCAACATGACCTGCAAGTGATGCCCCATTGGCAAAAATCGTATGATTTCCAACCCGGCAATCATGCGCAAAATGGGTATAAGCCATAATCCAGTTGTCATTACCAATTTGAGTGATACCACCACCTTGTGCAGTACCGCGATTCATAGTGCAGTATTCACGGATTTCATTATCATCACCTATTTCAAGGCGTGTAGGTTCACCCGCATACTTTTTATCCTGCGGAATTTCACCTAATGAAGCAAACTGAGAAACGCGATTGTTTTTACCAATACGGGTTGGTCCTTTAATCACAACGTGTGAACCAATCACCGTCCCAGCATCAATCTGCACATTTGCCTCAATAACAGAAAAAGGCCCGACTTGGACAGTGCTATCCAATTCAGCCTTAGGATCTATGATGGCTTGTGGATGTATCAAGTTGGAATATCTCTTTTCATGCACATTAAGTCGGCGGTTGCAACCACTTTGCCATCGACACTAGAAGTGGCTTTATACTTCCACATACCGCGAGTAATGCGCGTTAATATCACTTCAATCAGTAATTGATCACCTGGTTCAACAGGCTGCTTAAACCGAGCATTATCCACGCCGACCAAATAATATAGTGAGTTATCATCTGGTTGTACTTCACTGGTTTTAAATGCTAAGACACCTGTTGCTTGCGCCATTGCCTCAATAATGAGTACACCGGGCATGACAGCTCGGTGTGGAAAATGACCTTGAAAATATGGCTCGTTAATAGACACATTTTTAATCGCGGTCAAAGACTCACCTAACGTATAATCAGTTACACGGTCAATCAATAAAAAAGGATAACGGTGAGGAAGGTGCTGAAAAATTTCATGAATATCCATTTTACTCATATTGCTTCAGACACCCCTAAGTTAATGAAAGTTATGATTTGTTTTTTAGGGTTTGTACGCATTTTGCTATATCGTTGAGATGTTTAAATTGATGAAAGTTTCTACGCCAGCGTTGACTTGGTTCTAACGGAGTGCCTGATGAATAAATGCCTGATTCAGTAATAGATTGCAATACAATTGAACCACCTGTAATTTGCACATTATCAGCAATCTCAATATGTCCCACAATACCCACACCGCCCGCAATCATACAACAACGACCAATATGTGTACTGCCAGCGATACCCACACAACCTGCAATGGCAGTATGTTCGCCAATAAACACATTATGCGCAATCTGAATCTGATTATCTAACTTCACGCCATTACTAATAATGGTATCTTCTAACGCGCCTCTATCAATGGTGGTATTTGCACCAATTTCGACATCATCCCCGATCGAAACCTTGCCCAATTGTGGCACTTTAACCCATTGACCTTTATCATTTGCCAAGCCAAAACCATCTGAGCCAATCACAGCCCCCGGATGAATGATACAACGTTGACCAATTTGAGTTTTAGCACATAAGGTCACGTTGGCTGCTAAACGACTATAAGCCCCGAGCTGCACACCTTGTCCAATCACACAACCTGCACCCACTTCAACATATTCACCGATATGGGCATCTGCTTCAATCACAGCCTGTGCGCCAATACTGGCGGTTTCCGCAATATCCGCATCAGGACTGACCCATGCGGTTGGATGAATACCTGTATTTAATTTAGGTACAGGATTTAGTAATCGTGCAGCGTGAGCATAACCCAAATAAGGATTATCCATGAGCAATGCAGGCACAGGACTATAACTCAAATCTTTCTGTGACATAATGACCGCCGCAGCTTGAGTCTGAGTCAAATTATCTCGATAGAGGCGATTAGAAAAAAAGCTGACTTCATGCGCTGTAGCCTGCCTTAAACTCGCAATGCCTGAAATAGTGACTTCAGAAACACTGACATCATTTAATTGTGCGCCAATTTGAATCGCAAGTTGTGCAAGGCTAATAGAAACCATCATCTTAACTTTAATTAGATTATTTAGAGCGAGCTAAGTTTTTTAAAACCTTGTTCGTAATATCAACTTTATCACTTGCCCATACAACACCGTCACTTAATATTATGTCATAACGTTCTTTTTTGGCAAGACGTTGGATTTCTTCAATGATTTTCTTTTGCAACTTATCAAGTTCTTCATTGCGGCGGATATTGTAATCTTCGCGGAATTCATCTTGATGACGTTGTAAATCACGGCGTTTTGAAATGATGTCACGTTCTAAATCACGGCGTTTAGATTCGCTCAAGATTGCACTATCTTTAGCCAACTTTGAATCTGCTTTGCTTAATTGTTGACGTAAAGCACTAATACGACGCTGTTTAGGTGCAAATTCCTTTTCCAAACGTGCATTGGCAGATTCAACCTGTGGTGCTGATTCCATAATTTTTACCGCATTCACGAAACCAATTTTAATTTCTGCTGATGCGACAGAACTAAAGCCCCATAAGGCTAAAATCAAATATAAACTGTGTCTAGGTAATAAATTCATCGTTTCCACTCAAATTTTAAATAAGTTAGTTCGTCGTATTATTTAACCATAAATAAACAAAAGATGCTGCTCTAAATTTAGAAGTTAGTGCCAATTGCAAATTGGAAGACTTGAGTACGATCACCATCAAATTTTTTCAAAGGTCGTGCGACACTGAACGTCATCACACCCACAGGTGTAACCCAAATAGCGGATAAACCCGCAGAGTAGCGAAATTGACCCACATCAAAAGTATCATCTGCACCGAATACATTACCACCATCAACAAAGGCGGATAAACGTAATGAGCGTACATTTTCAACAAAGGGTACGGGTAAAATGACTTCAGCATTGAAAATAGTTTTTAAATTACCACCAAATGAACGACCATAGGAATCTAAAGGCCCTAAAGTATTTTCTTCAAAACCGCGAACACTGTGAGGTCCACCTGAAATATAGTTTTCGTAGAAAGGCATTTCACTTGCGTCGTTATAGGCATCACCATAGCCAATGTCACCTTTCAAGAATAAGGTGTATTTTTCAGTCAAAGGGTATAACCATTGATGACGATAGCTCACTTTGTAATATTCCAAATCACTGATACCGGGAACGGATACCTCAGCACTGAATGCCCTCAACGTCCCTCTGTCAGCAAATAATGCTCGGTTACGAGTATCATGCGCCCAAGCGGCAGTTAAACGGTATGAATCATAGGCCTCACCATGTTTAGCAAGGAAATTTTCCACTTCTTCTGCTGTATATCTGGTTGTCTTAACTTCGGTATGGTCAAATGCACCACCAAAACGAATACTATTAAATTCACTTAATGGAATGCCGTAAGTAATATTGCCGCCATAAGCATCTGTTGCATAACGACTTAAATTTGCCTCGGCTGCATCAGTTTCACGGAAAAATATCGACGCATTACGACTCACACCATGAATATCGGTATAAGGATTGAAATAAGATAAACTGTATAATGTATTGTATTCACTGTTATTAAAACTAAATCCTAGCCGTTTACCCGTTCCTAAAAAGTTATCTTGGGTCACGCTGGCATTGAATAACACACCATAGGTTTGCGAATAGCCTAAACCCGCCATCAAGTTACCTGACGGCATTTCTATCACATTATAATTGACATCAATTTGGTCATCTGTGCCTTGTATCAAAGCAGTATCAATATCCACTTGTTCAAAATAATTAAGTCGTTCCAAGCGATTTTTTGAGCGTTTTAAAGCTTTAGTCGAAACCCATGCCGATTCCATTTGACGCATTTCACGCCGCAGCACTTCATCACGAGTACGAATATTGCCTGCAAAATTAATTCGTCTCACATAAGTGCGTTTGCCCGGTTCGATGAAGAAGTTCAACGCCACGGTTTTCGTTTCATCATTTACATCTGGAATCGCATTCACATTGGCAAAAAAGTAACCTTCTTCACCTATACGCTCGCTTAAGGCTTCACTACTGGCACTAATCGCCTTGCGTGAAAATATTTCGCCGGATTCAATTTGTAACTGCTCATGTAATTCTTCTTCTGGCAGAATCAAATTGCCAATGATTTTAATATCTGAAATAGTGTATTTGTCACCTTCAGTTAAATTGATCGTGATGTAGACATCTTTTTTATCAGGGCTGATAGAAACTTGGGTCGAATCAATGGTGAAATTGACATAACCTTGATCTTGATAATATGAGCGGATAGTCTCAATATCGCCTGATAATTTTTCGCGCGAATATTGATTACTTTTAGTAAAAAATGAAAACCAACCACCTGTATTTAATTGCATTTCATTTAACACCTTATCATCGTCAAATGCTTGATTGCCAACCACACTAATATGGCGAATTTTTGCAACTAAACCTTCAGAAATATTCAGTAAAATACCGACCCGATTGCGCACTAATGGCGTGACTTCGGAGCTGATTTTAACTGCGTATTTGCCTTTACTAAAATATAAACGCTGTAATTCTTGTTCTACTTTATCTAATAAGGATTGATTGAAAACACGACCTTCTGCGAAACCAACCTTCTTCAATGACTTTTTCAAATCATCGGTTTCCATGTCTTTATTGCCTTCAAAGGTGATTTGGGCAATCGCTGGACGCTCTTCTAAAGTAATCACCACACTGTCGCCATCACGACCTAGCTGCACATTTTTAAATAAACCTGTTTTAAATAATGAAGAAATCGCCTCGCTGCTTTTTTGCGTATTCATTTCGTCGCCAACTTTAATAGGTAAGTAGTTAAATACTGTACCTGCTGAAATCCGCCGTAAACCTTCTAAGCGAATGTCTTCCACCACAAATGCGGAAAAACTCCACGCCACAGGGATATACAAGCTCAGCAACAATGCGCCTATCTTAAGCAACCAATATAGTATATGTTGTGTCTTCATTAACCAAACAGCCGTCCAATATCATTAAAGATGGCAAGAAACATCAAGCCAAAAAGCAAAGCAGCACCAACCTGTTGCATAGCGTATTGCACGTTATCAGTGACAGGGCTACCCTTAATTGATTCTATCAAATACATCAACAAATGACCGCCATCCAAAACAGGTACAGGCAGCAAATTGATAACCCCTAAGCTTAAACTAATTAACGCCAAAAAGGAAATAAATGCCATAAAACTGATTTGTGCGGTTTTACCTGCGTAATCTGCAATGGTTATAGGTCCGCTGATGTGTTTTGCAGACACTTCTAAGGTCAACATTTTCCACAGGAGTTGCAGAGACATGGTGCTCATATCCCACGTTTTTTCCGCACCCTTAGCCACCGCTTGAAAAATATTATAATGTTCGGTATATAAATATTGTTCGGGGATCGGCTGGCGTTGTGCGTAAACCCCCATTCGACCTTGTCCCTCAATTTCATCAGGTGTAAGGGTTAAAATGACTGTCTCAGCCCCGCGCTGCAATTGGGTTTCCATTTCTTTTTTAGGATGTGTTCTAACATAATCTGCCCACATTTGCCAATCCACTACAGTTTGTCCGTCTACTATTAAAATTTCATCACCAATTTGTAAACCATCACGCTGCCCTGCGCTATTATCAGTAAATCCTGAAACAATTGCGGGAACGACACGGTGAAATGGTTGAAAGCCCAAGTGCTCGAATAATTTACCTTCTGCAACATCATCTAAACTCAAGGCTGCCGCACTCATGGTATGAGAGGATTGAGCGTAGTTATTTGTTACAACATAAGTGAAGGTTTCATCATGATTGAGTAGCACTTTCAATGTCTTTTGTAACACATCTTCCCAGTTTTTGGTTTCCGTATTATTCACTGCGACAATTTCATCTTTTGCTTGCAAACCTGCTTGTGCTGCAACACTTTCAGGCTGCACTGCACCAATCACAGGTTTAATCATTTGTTCGCCTGCCATAAAGACGATGGCATATAAAAAAATCGCTAAGATGAAATTGAATACAGGGCCTGCCGCCACAATCGCCGCACGTTTCCATAATTTTTGTTGATTAAATGCACGCGGCAAATCTTCGGGCGCAATCTCATCACCATCATCCGCTTCGCCCAACATTTTGACATAGCCACCTAGTGGAATCGGTGCAATCACAAATTCGGTTTTATCTTTACCCCATTGCTTTGAATAAATCGGTTTACCAAATCCAACCGAAAACCGTAAAATTTTAACTCCAAGCTGTTTTGCAACCCAATAGTGTCCGAACTCATGCACGGTGACTAAAATTGCAATCGCAAGTAGGAAAGCAAGAATCGCTATCAACACTGACATAATTTAAACCTGTAATAGTTTTTGGGATTGGCAATCCGTTGCTTAAAAAAGACTTGATTTAAAGAATTAGGACAATCAGTCCTTATTTCATTTCTAAACGTTGGACTTCTAAATTTGCTAACTCGCGTGCCTGCGCATCATCTTCCAAGATAAAATCTAAATGACTGGCATCTCTACCCGTTAAATTGGTCAAAGTTTGTTCAATGATGGTAGGAATATCAACGAATCGAATTTGTTTATCTAAAAATGCTTGTACCGCCACTTCATTAGCAGCATTGAGAATTGTGGTTGTTGTGCCACCCGCTAACATCGCTTCATACGCCAAACGTAAACAAGGAAATTTCTGCATATCAACATCTTCAAAATGAAGTTGGGATATTTCAGCTAAATTTAATGAATCCACACCCGACTGAATTCGTTCTGGCCATGACAAGGCATGAGCAATCGGGGTACGCATATCAGGATTACCCAATTGGGCTAAAACCGAACCGTCAACATACTCAACCATCGAATGGACGATACTTTGTGGGTGCAGTAACACTTTGATTTTATCGGGAGAGCTATTGAATAACCAACAGGCTTCGATGACTTCTAAACCTTTATTCATCATGGTGGCAGAATCAACCGAAATTTTACGCCCCATATTCCAATTAGGATGTTTGCAAGCCTGTTCTGGAGTAACGGTTTCGAGTTGTTTGGCGGTAAAAGTGCGGAAAGGGCCACCCGATGCGGTGAGAATTAATTGTTTAATACCTAGATTATCTAATTCAATAGATTGAGAATTCTTTTTTGTCAGCGGCATACATTGGAATAAGGCATTATGCTCACTGTCAATCGGCAGTAAAGTGGCGTAATTATCTTGTACCGCTTGCATAAATAATTTGCCCGACATCACCAAGGCTTCTTTATTCGCTAATAATAAACGTTTACCCGTTTTAGCGGCGGCTAAGCTTGGTAATAAACCCGCACTCCCTACAATGGCTGCCATCACAACACTGACTTCAGGCAAGCTCGCGACTTTGCTTAAGCCTTCAACGCCTGTTAAAATTTTGGTGTCGCCTGTGTAATGCTGTTCTTTAAGTTGCTGCTGTAGTAAATCGGCATGTTTCTCATCCGCAACCACTGCATATTTAGGCTGCCAGTGTAAACATTGTTCTGCTAAGCGTGACACATTGGTGTGTGCTGTGAGCGCGACGACTTTAAATTGATGACGGTGTTGGGCAACCACATTTAAGGTATTCAGCCCAATCGTTCCTGTTGCCCCTAAAATGGTAATCCCTATCAAAACCGAATTCCTAAAAGTATAGTGCCAATAACAAAAATTGGTGCTGCCGAGGTTAAACTGTCTACTCGGTCTAACATACCACCGTGCCCCGGTAAAAGCTGACTGCTGTCTTTGAGGTGCATCTGACGTTTAAACATGCTTTCTGCCAAATCGCCTAAAATTGAAACTAAAATCGTGATAAAACAAAGTCCGATAAATAAAAAGCTTTCCTGCATGGTCATATTGCGCCACAAAGTATAACCCAGACTGAGCAATAAACCACTGCCAATTGCCCCATAAACCCCTTCCCACGTTTTCTTAGGACTAATTTTGACCGCCAGTTTATGCTTGCCATAAGCCTTGCCAATAAAATAAGCACTGCTATCAGCCAACCAAATTAAACTGAAGAAAAACAAGACACTATAACCTGTATAATGTTGATGCAAATAGACTAATGCAGTCCAAGCAGGAATTAAAATAACAATACCCAGCAAGGCTTTTATCCATGCGGACTTGGGCACAGGATCATGTAGCCAGCCATATTGCACTCCCATTTGCCAATATAACATCAGCGACCACCAACTCACGGCAATGGTAAGAATGGGATAGATATTGATTGAGTGGAATTTTAAAATCAGGAACGCTGCAATTAAACCCGAGATAATCAGGGTCGTGTAAGTTGCGCGTGCAGGATTGGTGTGCCAGCCACAAATATCAGTCCACTCCCAAGCAGCTAGTAGCACAAAAATACTCAGTGCGACAGCCAAAACCGTAGATGACAAATACATAATGCCACCGACGACGGAAGGGATTAATATGAGTGCAGTTAAAACCCGTTGCTGTAATTTTTTCGGCATTTATGACTCATAGGACAGGCATACGCCAGATTGGTTAGCTTTTAAGATGTTTAATTTTTTTATAATTATTTTTCTAAAACAGTGATTTATTATTTTGATAAGCATATAAATTTAGCAATTTGAGCACTAATAAGTTAAATTTTAGATTTCAAAGCAATAACATCAGCTTTCGTTAAGTTTGTAATTTCAATAATAGACATCACATCAAATTTTTTAAATAACAAGGTTTTAGCAATTTCTTGCTCACGCTTTTTTTCACCTTCTGCGATACCTTTAATCTTGCCTTTTACGATTCCTTTATTTTCACCTTCATGCAAGCCAATATGATAAATATCTTGTCCCGCTCTGGTATCTAATAAATTAAAGTGCATCATTTGCATTATTTCCTCGTGACTGAATTGTCTAAAGCGATCCAGCAAAAATAAGCTTAACACATTCAAAGCATCTTGTTGCTTATCACTAGCATAGACTTGTGAATTTCATCAATAAGTAAAACGGATGGTCTGTGCCTAAGCAAGTTTTATCGATCATTTGGCTTTGGTCACTTGCTCACTGGTGCGTCCATAACGCCGTTCACGCTTTGCAAACGAATTTAATGCCAATTGAAATTGTTTTATATCAAAATCAGGCCACAAGGTATCTGTGAAATACATTTCAGTGTACGCCAATTGCCACAGTAAAAAATTACTAATCCGCGTTTCACCACCTGTACGAATAAATAAATCAGGTTCAGGCAACCCTTGGGTACTCACATGCTGACTAATTAAATCTTCACTGACATCACTAGCAGATAATTCACCTTGCTCAATCTGTTTTGCAATATTTTGTACCGCTTGGGTAATATCCCAACGACCACCATAATTAGCCGCAACAGTTAACTGAATACCTGTATTATTTTTAGTTATCTGTTCTGCTTCATCCATATAACGCTGTAACTCAGCGGGAAATACCGTTTTATCACCAATAACTCGAAGCTGCGCATTATTTTTATGTAATTCTTGTACTTCGTTTTTGACCGCCGCTAAAAACAACTTAAATAACATACCAACTTCATCTTTTGGTCTACGGCTATTCTCGCTGCTAAATGCAAACAAGGTCAAGGCTTCAATGCCTAGCTCTGCACTATAACGCACAATACTCTTAACTGTATCTAAACCGACTTTATGTCCAGCGATACGAGGTAAAAAACGTTTTTTTGCCCAACGTCCATTACCATCTAAAATAATAGCAACATGACGTGGGATTTGAGAATCACTCATTAGGTGCTTGTAACAGTTGACTGTGAATCATTAATAATGAGCTTATTTAAAACTCACCATCACCACTTAAACTTCCATTAATTCAGTTTCTTTTTCTTTTAAAACTTCATCTGCTTTAGAGATATACTTATCCGTTAATTTTTGAACGATGTCTTCAGCACGACGCTCGTCGTCTTCAGAAATATCTTTGTCTTTTAATAATTTTTTGAATTCATTGTTGGCATCACGGCGAATATTTCGCACCGCAACTTTAGCATTTTCTGCTTCATGACGTACTACTTTTACCAAATCGCGGCGACGTTCTTCTGTCATTGCTGGCAATGGCACACGCAACATATTGCCAACATTAGTTGGATTTAAACCCAAATCAGAATTTAAAATCGCTTTATCTACCGTTGAGAGCATGGCTTTTTCAAACGGTGTTACGCCTAAAGTTCTTGAATCCAAAATAGTCACACTAGCCGCTTGCGCAATAGGCACTTCTGAGCCGTAATAATCAACTTTAATGTGATCTAATAAACTGGTATGTGCACGACCTGTACGGATTTTAACGAATTCATGTTTGAGGCTTTCAATACTTTTGCCCATGCGTTCTTTGGCATCGTCTTGCACCATTTGCATCATTTCACTCATTATCTTTGCCCTCTTCTTAACCTTTATGAATGGATTAATGTGCCTTCATTTTGCCCCATCACAGCACGTAATAACGCACCTGACTTGCCCATATTTAAAACTTGCAATGGCATATTATGTTCGCGGCACAAAACCACAGCCGTCATATCCATTACACCTAATTGACGCGCAATGGTTTCATCATAACTCAGTGTTGTAAATTTCTTTGCATCGGGATTTTTAATAGGATCAGCATCATATACGCCATCCACTTTTGTGGCTTTAATCATCAAATCGGCTTTAATCTCGATTGCACGCAAACTTGCAGCAGAATCAGTTGTAAATAGAGGATTGCCCGTGCCTGCGACAAAAATCACGACTTTACCTGCTTCTAAATGCTGAATCGCTTCACGACTTGAATAATACTCACAAACCCCATCAATACGCAATGCCGACATTACACGCGTATCGACATCCATTTTTTTTAAAGCATCCTGCAACGCCAGACCGTTCATAACCGTTGCTAACATGCCCATTTGGTCACCAGTCACACGCTCGATGCCACTGGCGGATAAATTAACGCCACGAAAAATATTACCACCACCAATCACTAAGCCAACTTGCACTTTATGCTCTACGATGTCTTTCACCGCTTGTGCAGTTTGCCCCAAAATATCAGCATTAATGCCAAAGTCAGCATCACCCATTAAGGCTTCGCCACTGAGTTTAAGCAATACACGCTGATGTGGAGTGGTGGTTGACATTAACTAGTTTCCTTGTACTTGTTTCATGACTTCATCGGCAAAGTTTTCAGATTTTTTCTCAATCCCTTCACCCACTTCAAAACGTACAAAACCACTCACTGTTGCACTGTTTGCTTTTAATAATTCTTCAACTGTTTGGTCTGGGTTTTTCACAAAAGGTTGACCTAATAAAGTGATTTCGCCCAAGTATTTTTTAATTCGACCGCCAACCATTTTTTCAATGATTTCAGGTGGTTTTCCGCTATCTTGCGCTTGTGCAATTAAGATGTCTTTTTCTTTTGCAACTATATCACCGGGAACTTCGTCAACGTTAGTGAATTGTGGACGGCTTGCAGCAATGTGCATTGCAACATCTTTGGCAAGTTCTTCGTTTCCACCTTGCATATTAACTAAAACGCCGATACGCGTGCCATGCAAGTAAACGCCTAATTGTTCACTTTCTAATAATGCGAAACGACGTACTGAGATGTTTTCACCAATTTTGACAATTAAGTCTTTACGGGCTTCTTCAACTGTTTTGCCATCGCTATAGTTAGTTGCTAATAAAGCTTCTAAATCAGCAGGTTGCGTTTCCAAAACTTTTGCAACAACATTATTACAGAAATTATTGAAATCATCACCTTTGGAGACAAAATCAGTTTCACTGTTGATTTCTAACATTGCAGCTTTGTTGCCATCTGCTTGAACAACAATTAAGCCTTCTGCTGCTACGCGACCTGCTTTTTTCTCAGCTTTGGCTTGACCCGCTTTACGCATTGCTTCAATGGCTGCGTCTACATCACCATTGGTTTCAACTAAGGCTTTTTTGCATTCCATCATGCCAGCCCCAGTACGCTCACGTAGTTCTTTAACTAAAGCGGCTGTAATCGCCATTGTGTTTAACCTCTTAATACTTAATGAATTCGGTGTTTTTTAATAGAAGGACTGGCTGTCCTAATGTAAGATATTGTCTAAAAATAATATCCCTTGCGCCAATATATTAGAAACAAGGAATATTATCGACAGCGTCTTATGTAGTGGTTTCAGCAGGTTTTTCAGCGGCTGGTTCAGCTTCAGCAACAACAGCTTCAACAACAGGTGGTGCAGCTGCTTCAATTGTTTCAGCAACAGCAGCTTCAACAACAGGTGGTGCAACGGCTTCAACTGTTTTAGCAGCAACAGGTGCTACTTCTTCAGCTTTCACTTCTTCTATTACTTCAGGTTTTGCGTCAACATCTGGCATGACTTCCATGCTAGCTTCTTTGGCTTCGATAATAGTATCGGCAATACCTTTAGCATATAAGCTAATTGCACGAATTGCATCATCATTACCCGGAATAACATAGTCAATATTATTAGGACTATTGTTTGTATCCACTACGCCAATCACTGGAATACCCAATTTTTTAGCTTCGCTAACCGCAATTTTTTCATGACCTACGTCAATGATAAATAACGCATCAGGTAAGCCACTCATGTCTTTAATACCGCCTAAGCTGCGTTCTAATTTGTCTAACTCACGGCTAAGTGATAACGCTTCTTTCTTGGTCAATTGGTCTAATGTACCGTCCGCTGTCATCGCTTCTAAATCTTTCAAGCGTTTGATAGATGAACGAACCGTTTTATAGTTAGTCAACATACCACCTAACCAACGACGATTAACATAAGGCATACCACAACGATTTGCTTCTGCTTTAACAACTTCTTGTGCTGCGCGTTTTGTACCCACAAATAAAATTTTGCCTTTTTTGGAGGCTAATTTACCAAGGAAATTTACCGAATCAATATAGAGTGGTAATGTTTCTTCAAGGTTAATAATGTGGATTTTATTGCGTTCCCCAAAAATATAAGGACGCATTTGAGGATTCCAAAAACGAGTTTGATGTCCAAAATGAACACCAGCTTCTAACATTTGGCGCATTGAAATATTAGCCATAAAAATCTCCTGAAATAGGGTTTTATACCTCCATGTATCCCATATATTGACTCTTAATGAGCACCCTAATATATGTGACGATACATGTGTGTATTTAAAGCGTGTGCTTTATATCATAGTCATGCTGTGATGACAATAATCAATTAAGAATTAAAACCATCCATTATAACGGATTTTTATATGCGCTACAGCACTTATTTAAAGTTAGTTTTGGATTCTTGTTATTGTTTAGTGTCTGCGATGGCTTTTTAAGAAATCATCAAAGATACATTATAAATCGCTGAAAATAAAAAATATTTGATTGATATTATTCGAGTCTAATATGTCTTGGGGGAATATTGTCATCTTGTAAAGAAATCGCCTGAATGAATTGATACAGCAAACCTGGCTTTTTGACTGCTTTGGCTCAATTTGTTGAACAATAATATAACTTCTAAGGGATTTACTACGTAAAGCTTGCAGGAGTACATTGTTAATCTATGCGAGCAACACAGGCAAGATAAATCTTGTACTCCTAAATCACCGATGGAATGGCGGATTAATTCAATCGACTCAGAATATAACGCCCTTGTTTAAACTCTAAAAAATATTGTTTAAGTGCGGGGTGTTCAATCGGTTCGTCAGAGCTGTCTGCTGACAAATTCCTTTGTGCAACATAGGTTTGCTGAGCCGACTCATGTACCAATATATGATACCAAGGTTCATCTTTTGGAGGACGTGATATTGCGACTTGCTCATACCATGCTTCAGATAGCATAAAGTGTGGGTCAACATCGATAATCACGCCGCGATAATTAAATCTAGAGTGATAAATCAACTGTCCGATAAAAAACAATGGTTGCACTATTATGGTCATAAAAATTGTCTTTATAGCGTTTCTTCGATAAATTCGCCAAAACTCGTAAAACGCTGATAACGGGCTTCAACAAGTTCATCAACAGGCTGTTTTTCAAGTTCATCTAAGACTTTATTCAGTGTCTTACTCAAGTTTTCATACATGGTTGGCATACTGCGATGTGCGCCGCCCAATGGTTCGGCAATAATTTCATCAATTAAGCCCAATTCTTTTAAGCGTCCAGAAGTCATATTCATTGCTTCAGCCGCATCAGGGGCTTTTTCAGCACTTTTCCAGAGAATAGATGCACAGCCTTCAGGAGAAATGACTGAGTAGGTACTATACTCCAACATACAAATTCTATCACCCACACCAATTGCCAATGCGCCACCAGAACCGCCTTCACCAATAACAGTGCAAATAATCGGCGTTTTCAAATTGGACATTTCGTATAAATTACGTGCAATGGCTTCACTTTGTCCACGTTCTTCGGCATCAACACCGGGATATGCACCGGGTGTATCAATAAAAGTTAAAATAGGTAATTTAAACCGTTCTGCCATTTTCATGAGACGCAATGCTTTTCGATAACCTTCTGGACGTGGCATACCAAAGTTTCGCTGAATTTTTTCTTTTGTATCACGCCCTTTTTGCTGCCCAAGAACCACAACAGGACGTTCATTTAATCGAGCTAAACCACAGATTAACGCAGGATCATCAGAAAAAGTACGATCTCCATGTAATTCTTGGAAATCAGTAAAGACATGATGAACGTAATCTAAAGTATACGGACGCTGCGGATGGCGTGCTAGTTGTGAGATTTGCCAAGCAGTTAAGGATGAAAAAATAGATTTTGTCAGTTCTTGGCTTTTTGTTTTAAGGCGTTCAATTTCATCACTGATATTAATATCATTATCGTTGCTAACATAGCGCAATTCTTCAATTTTTGCTTCTAGTTCTGCAATAGGTTGTTCAAAGTCCAGAAAGTTGAGGTTCATTGATGTCCTTAAGCTCTAGCTGTATTTTTTAAATTTTAGGGTATTGTTTATGTTGGGATTAACTTTAGGTAAACAATAGTTTTTAGTTGTTATGCGTATTCAGTTTATTCAATATAAAGTTGATTTGTTTTAAAATGAGCTTAATACTCAAAACAGCATATTTTAGCTAAGTTTAGCGTGAAATGCGACTGACAAACGAAATCTCTCAAAGCGAATCATCAGAAAAAATTCATCTAAGGTCTATTATTTTCATGGTTTGCAACAAGAGATATTTAGCTAAACCTTGAGTCTTCTAACAAATACCCCTATATTGCATTGGAATTTAAAATGATAAAAATCCGACTATGTTCAGCTTTCAATATCCTTGGTTTGCCCTATTATTACCTTTGCCAATCTTAATTTGGTGGTTATGGCCACAACGTCAAGCCTCACATTTACCTCAAATTCGTATCCCTAATTTAACTTTTGTACAACAAGCGTTTCAAGTCTCAGGCGTTGCGCCAACCCGTAATCGCTGGTTAATTTTGCGTTGGATATTGCTTTGGCTCACATGGATAAGTTTTGTCTGCGCTGCAATGTCGCCACAATGGGTAGACAAACAGGTTGAAGTCAGACAATCAGGTTATGACCTGATGCTAGCGGTTGATTTATCAAAATCGATGTTGGAAGCCGATTTCCGCTTACGTCAACGCCAACTCACGCGCTTACAAGCTGTAAAAGTGGTACTTGTACCATTCGTAGAAAAACGGGCAGGTGATAGGATTGGCTTAGTATTATTCGCTGACCAAGCTTATTTGCAATCACCATTAACCTTAGATAATCAAGCAATTAAATCTTTTATTGAACGTGCAGCAATTGGTATGGCAGGGACAAAAACTGCGATTGGTGATGCGATTGGTTTGGCAGTGAAAAAATTACGTGAACGTCCGGAAGATTCCAGAGTTTTGATTTTACTCACAGATGGTGAAAATACCGCAGGAGAATTATCCCCATTAAAAGCGGCTGAAATCGCAAAACAGTATCATATTCGGATTTATACGATTGGTGTCGGACAGCTTTCAGGCATTTTTGGAGGTGGATTTGATGAGCAAACGCTACGGGAAATTGCCAAGATGACCGATGGAGTCTATTTTGCTGCCACCAATTTAAATGCACTGAGCCAAGTGTATAGCACAATTGATAAAACCCTACAGAAAACGGAAGCCGATAGCCGTATTTATTTGCAACGCACGCCTTTGTATCGTATTCCATTAATTATTGGCTTATTGGCTTTGCTAGGATTGTATATTTTGAGCTTGAGAGTGTATGAAGCAAATTAAGGCGATTCAACAAGCAGTCATTTTGTAAACCCTTAATAGCACTATTATTTATTATTCAATCTCTTAAATATCTTCGGCAAGAATTGGGAATTTGACGAGATTCTTGCCATCTGAATTTTATTACACTGCATAAAGACTTTTTTAACTCTAAATGTTGTTACATTACTCGCATTTGGTCGTTTTCTGTAAAAATCATTTTTTTTCCAATATATCACGCAAATGAGCAATATGGGCATTGCCTAACTGTTTGGTTTCTTTTTTATCGACTTTTGGCTTCGATTTTCGATGCTCCCAAGACAAAATATCTTCAGGAATTTCCTGTAAAAAACGACTTGGCTCAGTATCAATCCAATCTCCAAATTTTTTGCGCCGCTCAGCATAAGTCATCACTAAAGTTTTCTGGGCGCGAGTAATTCCCACATAAGCCAAACGTCGTTCTTCTTGAATTCCAGCCTCGTCCATACTGCCATGATGCGGTAATATGTCCTCTTCCATTCCAACCAAAAACACATGCGGAAACTCCAAACCCTTGGCTGCATGTAAGGTCATCAATGCCACGCCTTCCTTATTATCTTCATCATTTTGTCGATCCAACACATCAAGCAACATAATATGCGTAACCAACTCAGGTAAACTTTTTTGTTCCTGCTCATGTAAGCGATTCAACCATTCAATCAACTCATTCACATTGTCCATTCGCATCCCAGCGATATGTTTATCTTTACCCGTTTCTTTTAGCCAGTCTTCATATTTAATTGTATCAATCAAAGATTTAATCAAAGTTATTGGTGGTTCATAAGTAGCTCGTGCTGCCAATTGTCCAATCCAATGAGTGAAACGTTGCAAATTCTGCAATGCACGACTCGAAAGCTGATTTGCTAAACCCAATTCCAAACTCGCAGCATATAAATTGATATGGCGTTGCTGAGCATATTCACCTAATTTGTGCAAAGTCGTCATGCCAATTTCACGGCGTGGCACATTGGCGATGCGTAAAAAAGCGTTATCATCATCCTGATTTACCAATAATCGCAAATAAGCCATAATATCTTTAATTTCCCCGCGCGAGAAAAATGACGTTCCACCACTGAGATAATAGGGAATTTGACGATTGCGCAATTCTGTTTCAAATAAACGTGCTTGATGATTGCTGCGATATAAAATGGCAAAGTCTTCATAATCAGTACGATAACGAAATTTATGATTCATTAACTCAGAGACTACTTTTTCTGCTTCATGTTCAGCCCCGCGCGTTTCAATCACTCGCAATTCATCGCCAGCCCCTTTATCACTCCATAGTTTTTTATCAAACACATGCGGATTATTGGCAATTACACTATTCGCTGCTTTAAGAATATTATTGCTAGAACGATAATTTTGCTCTAATTTAACCACTTGCAACGTTGGAAAATCCTGTTTTAATAAATTCATATTTTCAGGTTGTGCGCCGCGCCATGCGTAAATAGACTGATCGTCATCACCCACCACGGTTAGGCCAGAACGCTCACCAACCAGTAATTTAACCATTTGATATTGGCTGCCATTGGTATCTTGATATTCATCCACCAATAAATAATGAATCTTGGCTTGCCATTTTTGTAAAACCTCAGGATGTTGCTGAAATAGGAATACAGGCAAAGCAATCAAATCATCAAAATCAACCGCATTATAGGCTTTTAACTGTTTTTGATAGTGTTTATACACTTTTGCCGCATG
>JAYQWJ020000480.1:0-5496 GCA_035829175.2 Candidatus Albibeggiatoa psychrophila | reverse complement strand
TTGACTCACATAACGACAATCTTGGGCAGGAATCGCATCAATTAAAATACTATTTTCAAGCAAGGCATGAGTTAATGGCATTCCTTGAGCGGCTTGATTTAAATTTAAATTGGCATCCAGCTGATTGGAAATATCAATTAATTCAATATCCGTCGCCTGTTTTTCACATCCATTATCAAGCGCAAAAACATTGTATGCTCCTGTATTAATTTGGCTATTGCTGCCATTATTACAATCCGCTGCACCGACTTTGGATTGATTATTAAACACGATAGAAGCCGCTAAAAATAATTGTCCATCGTTATCAATTCCTGCTCCATAAGTTCCCGTGTTGTTCACAATTGTTGCGTGCGAAAGATAAGTAAATCCACCAAAGGTATTCACTGCACCGCCAAATGTCGCATGATTACCTGAAAACGTGACATTGGCTAAATTTACAATACCATCCCAGTTAAATAAACCGCCACCAAAATTGGCTTGATTGCCTGAAAAGCTGCTGTTCATCACATTAGCAATGCCTTCACTGTTATAAATGCCCGCACCACCAAAACCTGAATTGGCTTGATTATCTAAAAATTGGCTGTTTTCTACATTCAAATAACCTTGATAATTGAAAATCGCCCCGCCGCCATAACCACGTTCGGTAATATTTTCCGCAAATTGCACATAATGTAAGTTTACCGTTCCACCATAATTGAAAATCGCCCCACCCGCACTTGATGAACCTGTGGCTAAGTTTTGTTTTAATAAACAATGATAAAGGGTTAAATTGCCGCCTGCATTGATAATCGCGCCACCGAATTGTGTTGTTTTACCTTGGATTAAAGCTAAATCTTGTAATTGCAATTCAGCTTCAGATTGTACAAAAAATAATCGAGTACGACCTTGCCCACTAATTTCGGTTTGATTCATGCCTTTACCCGCAATAATCACGTCTTCAGTGACATCAAGTAAATTGAAATTCAATAAATAGGTTTTCGCGCCCAATTGAATCACATCGGTATAAGTTCGGCTACCTGTTCGACATGTATCTACGGTTTTATTCTGATTTGCAGCTTTCACCGCTTCACGTAAACTACATTGACCATCTTGCGCAACGACATCATCGCTTGTTGTTACATGAATCGTTGCTGCCTGAATACTGATTGCCCATATACTAAGTAAGGCAAATAAAAGGATATTCCTCATTTGATAACTCCTAAATAAAAATTTTAATGTTATCCAATGTAATAGCAGCCAATTAGATAATTCTCAAGCTTAAAACTTAAAATCGGTTGAAATAGGCATACAAGCTGCTGTGGATAAAATTTAATAGAACTTCTATAATTAACTTAAATCTATTTATATCGGGATGAAACTTATGAATATCAGTAAATTGACCTTAATTGGATTGATGTTATTGTCATTAGTCGGAGTCGGATGCGCCACCAGTAAAGACGGTGATGTTTATAGCCGTGACCAATCACAAAAGATACAAACCGTTGAAACAGGCAAACTGATTGATATACGCACGGTTAAAATTGAAGGTACAAAAAGCAGTATTGGTACGATTGGCGGCGGTGTCATTGGTGGTATTGCAGGCAGTACCGTTGGTGGTGGTCGTGGGAGTGCGATTGCGGCGGCGGTGGGTGCAATTGTCGGCGGCATTGCAGGTTCGGCGGTTGAGGAAGGTACAACTCGTCAAGATGGAGTTGAATTAACCATTGAATTGGATAGCGGCAAAGTGATTGCATTGGTGCAGGGCTTTGAACATGAAAGTGAATTTATGGTGAATGATCGTGTGCGTGTATTGCATAGTGGTCGTGAAAGTCGTGTGTATCGGGTTGGCAGTGAATAATATTCCGCTTTATTACAGCCATCTAGCTTTGCAAATTCAGGCACAGTGTTTGGCTACACAATTTAATTTTCCTCTTATTGAACAATTACCTGTAGACAGCAATCAACTTTATCTTGCCCTGAATGATGCGCATCTAGCCTTACATTCAACGACTGAGAAAACCCAAGGCGTTTACGTCGATTTTGTACAGGGTCATTTAGGCTATCGGCGTGAACACAGTTGCGGACGTAATCAACCGTTGCCGCGTGCGATTGGTTTGAAAAAACACAAGCATTTAAAGGTATTGGATGCAACAGCGGGTTTGGGTCGTGATGGGTTTATCTTGGCGGTTTTGGGTTGTCATGTAACGATGTTGGAACGTTCGCCCATTTTGGCAGCATTATTAACCGATGGTTTGCGACGATTGGGGCAGCAGCCTGAGTTAACAGATATTTGGCAGAATATGCAACTGGTTCATCAATCAGCGCAAGATTATTTACAAAGTTTGGATTCGGCACATTATCCTGATGTGATTTATTTAGACCCCATGTATCCGCATCGGCAAAAGTCGGCTTTGGTAAAAAAAGAAATGCGTTTTATTCGCCAAGTGGTGGGTGATGATAGTGATAGTTTGGAATTATTGGCGGTGGCATTGCAGCGAGCTAAGCAACGAGTGGTGGTTAAGAGACCTAAAGGCGCACCTGTTTTGTCAATTAACAATGAACAATTAACAATTAACAATTGCCATAAAGTTAGAAATATTCAACCTCATGCGCAGATTCAAAGTAAAAATACCCGTTATGATATTTATTTACTCACGTTACACAAAAATTGTTAAGGAGCAAACCAGATCAATCGGAAAATTTGATTTATTATATCTATTTATGATCACAAGAGTAGAGACAAGGCATGCCTTGTCTCTCTACAAGATTAACACCTTGCCGTGCAATTTATTGCGTCCACAAGATAACTCTATTACAATTTGCCCAATCATTTTTACTGAGAAGAACTTATATTTTGAAACTTGCGATTGTTATTCTTGCTGCTGGACAAGGTAAGCGTATGCACTCAGATTTACCTAAAGTGCTACATCCTCTGGTCGATAAACCATTACTTCAACACGTTATTGAAACCGCACAAACTCTGAAACCAAACGATATTTATATTGTTTATGGGCATGGCGGCGATCGAGTACGCAACGAGTTACAACATTGTGCTGTGCATTGGGTTGAACAAAAACAACAGCTTGGAACAGGTCATGCGGTTGCTCAAGCGATGCCATTAATAGATACTGACGCATTGGTTTTAGTGTTGTATGGCGATGTTCCATTGATTCAATCGACAACCTTACAAGCGTTATGTATTCCCGAAAGTGAACAAGCATTGCGACTTTTAACCGCATCATTGGATAATCCAACAGGTTATGGGCGAATCATGCGCAATGCCGCCAATCAAGTGACCCAGATTATTGAAGAAAAAGATGCTGATAACAATATTCGCCAAATTAGAGAAGTGAATACAGGTATTTTAGCCGTGCCTGCGTATTATTTGCGTAAATGGCTCAATGCTTTGAATACCTCAAATGCGCAAGGTGAATACTATTTAACCGATATTATTGAAATGGCAGCACAAGCAGGAATTAATATTTTTACCCATCAACCCGATTCGCGTTATGAAGTGTTGGGCGTAAATAATAGAATGCAACTTGCTGAATTAGAACGTTATTATCAGAAAAAACAAGCCATGGAATTAATGCAAGCAGGTGTCACTTTAAAAGACCCTGCGCGTTTAGATATTCGTGGTCAAGTCCAAACGGGTTTTGATGTCAGTATTGATGTGAATGTGATTTTGGAAGGCAAGGTGACGCTGGGTCATCGGGTGACGATTGGTGCAAATACGATTATTAAAAATAGTAGCATTGGCGATGATTGCGAAATTTTACCAAACAGCTTAATTGAAAATGCGCAAGTGGGTTCTCATTGTCGAATTGGCCCTTATGCACGTTTACGTCCTGATGCAAAATTGGCAAATGATGTCCATGTTGGTAATTTTGTTGAAATTAAGAAAACCACCGTGGCAGCGGGTTCAAAGATTAATCACTTAACCTATATTGGTGATGCTGAAGTGGGCAGTGGCGTGAATATTGGCGCAGGCACAATTACTTGCAATTATGATGGGGTGAATAAATGGCAAACCGTGATTGGCGATAATGCCTTTATTGGCTCTGGCACTCAGTTGGTTGCTCCTGTGACCGTGGGCGAAAATGTAACCATTGGTGCAGGCTCAACCATTACCAAAGATACACCGAATAGTGGTTTAACTTTAAGTCGCAGTCCGCAAGCGTCTAATCCTAGTTGGCAACGTCCACAGAAAAAATCATAACGACTTATCATATTAAAGATTGGCAGTTCTTTCCAATAGCTTAATAGTATTAACAATATTGAAAATTGCCATTCCTAAACCTATATTGAAGCCTATTCATGTTAGAACCCAGAGAACGTATTGTCTTAATCGTTGGCGGTATCAGCTTAAGTTTATTGCTAGGCTATTTTTTTATATTAGACCCGCTATTGTTGCAACGCCAGCAGTTAACTAATATGACCCAATCCCAACAAAAAACCTTAGATTGGATGCAAACCACAGCACAAAAAATCCAACAGCTTCGGACTCAACCTAATAGCTCTCCACATCCTGCATTAAATCAGTCATTGTTTAGCTTGATTGATGAAAGTTTACAAAAAACCAATTTACAGAAATTGAATAAGCGGATTGAACCACGTAAGGAAACAGAAGTGCGGGTTAATTTTGATAAGGTTGGATTTACAGATTTGCTGAAATGGTTAGCAGACTTGGAAAATCAATATGGAGTGCAGGCATTACTGATAAATATTGAGCCACTCAAACAACCAGATCAAGTAAAAGTACGAATGACTCTATATGTATCTGAAGTTTGAAGGCAACCAAAAGCTATAAATCTGACAGATTATCAATTTCAAACCTGTCAGGCTTGAGCTTAAATCATTTTACAATTTATTGAAGTGCTTCAACAGCTGTAGCTTGAAGACCTTTAGGTGTTTCAGTGAATTCGAATTCAACTTTTTGACCTTGTTTTAAAACTTTGAAACCACTACCTTTAATTGCAGAGTGGTGTACAAACACATCTTTGCCGCCTGCATCTGGAGTAATGAAACCAAAGCCTTTTTTCTCGTCAAATAATTTAACAGTACCGACTTGCATAAAAATAACCTCAAAAAACTAATAACTAATAACTAAAAGAAACAGGATATGGCAAAACCACCCGTGGTAAGTCCTAGGATTATATAATACTTCTTTAAGAGCAGCTAGTTTCTTTTAAATAAAATATCTATTATAAAGCTTAAAAATTCACTCTTACTTAAATAATTCTTATAATTCATACAAATACAATGCCGCCGCCGCTTGATGCTGAGTGTTCAAACGTTGACCAATTTCATCTAAATACTGTAAGAATTGATTTTTTTCTGACTTGGAATAATGTGAGAATAAAAACCACACCCGACCTTGTCCCTTTAATTGCTCTAAATCAGCTAAAGATTGCGTAAATAATTCCCCAGCCTCTAAAATACATTTAGTTTCATTTACATCAACAGGTTTCATCGCTTATAAAATCCATTTTTTCATTAAGATAAGTATTGCATTTT
>JAYQWJ020000479.1:0-6726 GCA_035829175.2 Candidatus Albibeggiatoa psychrophila | reverse complement strand
TCAGCAACCGCTTTAGCATCCTGAATCGCACGCAACAAAGGCTTTAATCCACCGTCACCTGTGGCTTGAGGATAATCACTGACTCCGATAACAACCGCGTATTTCGCCATAACGTAAAAATGAAGTGAAAAATAGTAGAAAGGATTATAACTTGGATAAAATCGGTTTGAAATCTATCATTATCATGTTCTCATCATTAGGACGCTGAGCGTATGGGCTGCATCCAAACGGAGATGATTGGAACGATAAAAGTTTATTTTTCAAATAATGACAACTCTTACTTTGGAATGACAAAAGCACTCAAATCCAATTCACAGCAAACACGCATCCAGCCATACCAAACGATGATCAGAACTAATATCCTTTTTATTATTATGACGTAATTCAATTTGCTCAACTAAATAAGCCAATGGGTCTTTCTTCACTGGCCAAAATACACGACTATCCCAAATTTTCATATTATTCGACGGCAACACATAATCAACCCGCATTCCCCAACTCGCCGTAGACGCTTGGGATGCCATATTTTTGTTACACTCCTCGCCACCATCACTAAACGGGATAAAACCGCCGCGCTGAATATCTGCATGAATTCTAGGATGTTGTAATAATTGCGTAATCGCGCTATCAATACTGTCACCATGTTTGGGATCAGCATTCAAATCGCCCATAATCACAAAATAATCATTCTGCTGTAAACCGCCTGTTTTGCCTTTATCATCATAAATATAAGTGCTGGTTTCGGGTTGCACATAATCAGCAAAAAAACGAATTTCATCATGATTGCGTAAAGCATTACGTTTTTCACTACCATCAAAAGTGGGTGGTGTTGGATGAGCAGACAAAATATGCACAATGGCTTCAGGAAATTCAATCGGTACATCAATATGATTTTTAGATGATAAGCGCAAAATGTCTAGCTTTTCATCCGAATACCACGCCTCACCTGTTTCAGGATGTATCGGTAATTTTGCATTAGGCATGTCTTTCCATAAAAAATGCTGAAAAGTCCGCACTTCATCAAGTTTGATAGGATATTGCGACAATACGACTGAGGCATATTGCCCTTCAAAAAAACCAAATCCAAACGCATCTCCCGGGCTATTAATACTGCCATCATTATCCAAATCCATCCCCGAAGGCGTGCCCGCATTAGAAGCCACTAAATAGGTATAAGGGTATTGAATTGGCGTTGAACCATTTTGACTAATTGCTAAATAATTCTTTTGAAACAAAGATAAGGCGATACCTTGCAAATCATGGTCAAACTCTTGTAAAACAAGAACATGAGGTTGAGTTCGTTGGATAATTTCAGCAATCGCACGGGCTTGGGTGTGGTTTTTAGTAAATAAATCAGAAATCAATTCACCTGCATGTTGTCTGGTTAAAGCGGTATTAAATGTGGCAAAACGGTATTTATTCGGGGGGTAATGAGTCATAGAGTGTTTTATTATGCGGTTTTAGATTGACCATCGAGACAGCCAATCTGATATGAGTGTGTCACAACGCGATTGCTTACTGTTGTTCTAGCAAATATTTATATGGTTGCAAACGGCGTAATGCTTCTTTTTTCCAGCGTTCAGTTTTATTATTTTCTTCTAAAGCCGTCAAACGTGAATGACAAAAAATCTGTAATAAGGCAGGCCAACGTCCACTTTGTTCCAAAATCCATTCAACATCTTGTTGTGGAAAAGGTATTGGCGAGCTGTTGATTAATTCTAAGGCTTCGTTATCTTCTAATTCATCTAAATAAAATACATGTCCAAAAATATTGAAAAAAGGTGAAGGGCTATGGTGATCAATAACTAATTCTTCAGGCGGTTGGTGTGCGGTCATCAAAAAACCAATTTTACCACCTGCATGATTACTGCCTAATGAACGCAATCCCCACCAAAATTGTTCATCTAATTCAGGGGCTTCTAAACCTGCGCCAATTTCATCCAAGAGCACTAAAGTTGGAATTTCAAGGTAACTATCAATAATTTCCATGAATCCTACTAAATCACAAGGTTCTGGTACAGGCAAATCCAGTTCAACCAGAATATGACGCAACAAGCTCTCTTGATAACACATTCTTGGGTCTTGAAAGTCTACAAACACCCATTGATAACCGGGGCTTAACCAGTCATTACGTTGTTTATCTCGTAACTGTTCTTTTGGCGTTTCGAGAACGCGCCGTAAATAATGTAGTAATGATGTTTTACCACTGCGCTTTAAGCCAACAACGGCAATATGTTGCAAAGGCATACATCGCCACACATCAAAAATGCGTTTGACGACATATTCACGACCAAAAAATTGGCTGGGTTCAGTAATCGGAGGGCCTATAATGAATGGACTCCGATGCAGAGTGGTTAACGAAATGGGTAAAAAAAATGGGCTGGGCATAGACGCAGACATCCCCTCGGGTGAAAATCCTGCTGCAATTAATAATTCATCTCGTTGCTGAGCATTCAATCCTAAATAGACTGCACAGCGTAACACATCTTTGTGCTGACGTGGACGTAAAACTTTACCGTTTGACCAGCGAGCTAAGGTTTCTCTGCGCAAATTCAAGCTTTTAGCCAACTGAGTAACGCTGACATCCATTTGCTGCATGTAGTGCGTTAACAATTGTGCAAAGTTAGGTTCGTCCGCTGGGCGGCTAATTATAGATAAATTTGTCATAGTTCAATGCAAAGTTAGGATTTCGTGTGATTTTTTTGCTAAACTTAATCTAAATACGTTGGATAGCGTCTATCTATATCGTTGTTTCACGCTAGGAGAATCTCTAATGTTAAGAATAGGTATTTTAGTATTTTTTTACACTTTTATTAGTAGTGTTTACGCAGCCGATATGGTTGTAATTCGTGCCACTGATAATGCAGGCTATGCTAAAGGACAACTGTTAAATAATAATGTTCATATACAGTTACCTGAAGAAGCTGAAATGACTGTTGTATTTTCAAGCGGCAAGGTGCTGACTGTTGGTTCGGGCTTTACAGGCTTATTAATTGATCCCGTTCAGACCGACAAGCATACCGCAAATACAGCCGATAATGCTACTCAATTGGTGGTCAATTTGTCAGATTTTTTATATGAACAAGCACACCATGAACCGCCAACCACGCGTAAATCAAGTCAAGAACGTCCGTCCAGTGCGTGGCAAGTTGATATGAGTAATCGTAAACGTCATTATTGCGTTGCACCATCAAAGCAGTTGATTTTATGGCGACCCAGCAATTCAAGTAACACTGCGGGCACGTTGGAAATCAAACATAATTCTTCTGAAAACCGGATTAAAGCGGTATGGCCTGCGCATAAAACCACGTTAAACTGGCCTAAAAAATTATCTGTGGTTTATGAAGATACTTACAATGTCGAAGTGAAAAACTTAACAGGACAACACTTTTTCAAAAAATTAGTTCTGCATAAAGTGCCTAATGACTTACCAACAAAATCACATCAAGTGGTGTGGATGGTTGGGCGTGGCTGCATTCCGCAAGCGAACTTATTATTGGCAAGCTTGAAATAAAACCTAAGTCTTAGACAATATAGCAGTTATCAATAAGGAGTGTGCTTGTATATTTGCAACATGCTCCTTTTTTATTTTAGATGGCTGATCGCGAGTCGTTTTCAGTTTTAAAAATGCGAGCCAAAAGATTCACAACGATAGTTTGTTTTGATTTTATGACTTGAAGTTGTTAAATTTTCAGTTCTGATTCTCATCTTTGGGAAAAGTAATGTTTGATTTATTAAAAGAAGATTGGCGCACTTATGAAGGCAATATCGCGCGTCAGGGTTTATGGGTGATGTGGGTGTATCGCTTTGGCTGTTGGCGTTATCAAATTAAACACCGTTGGTTACGTTTACCTTTTTCATTATTATATAAATTATTATTTGTTTTCGTACAGATTTTGACAGGCATTGAATTACCTTGTGAAGCTAAAATTGGTCGACGGTTTAAGATTGAGCATTTTAGCGGCATTATTGTCAGCGGCGATGCT
This sequence comes from Candidatus Albibeggiatoa psychrophila, assembly GCA_035829175.2. Classification (GTDB taxonomy): domain Bacteria; phylum Pseudomonadota; class Gammaproteobacteria; order Beggiatoales; family Beggiatoaceae; genus Albibeggiatoa; species Albibeggiatoa psychrophila. The sequence continues at coordinate 2,740 of JAYQWJ020000479.1, read as the reverse complement.
AGCTTTGGGGATGATGTTGTGATTAGAAATGGGGTGACAGTGGGTTTGCGTCATACGGGACAACGCGGCTCACCTGTGATTGGCAATCGGGTTGATATTGGCGCGGGCGCAAAAATTTTAGGGGCTATTAGCATTGGCGATGATGTGAGTATTGGTGCAAATGCGGTTGTGATTAAAGATGTACCTGCAAATTCTATCGCGGTCGGCATTCCAGCACGTATTGTTCCTAAAAAATCATCATAAATAGGATGGAGACAAGGCATGCCTTGTCTTTTTAATAATATCGACAAAACAACTTTAATTCAGATTTGTGTACTGGTAAACGTTTCTGTACTACAATAAGAACAAAAAATAGCAACTGGAGTTAAACATGCCATCTGAGCCTTTAAATATCGAAGGTCACGCTTTACCACAGTTAATTGAAGCTGTTAAGAAAATTGCCAAACAAGCAGGTAAAAAAATATTAGAAGTCTACGAATCTGATGATTTTAATGTCGAACAAAAGTCAGATAATTCACCGCTTACTCGTGCCGATATGGCAGCCCACAACACGATTATGGCGGGTTTGCAGCAACTCACAAAAAGCATTCCTATTTTATCTGAAGAATCAGCAAACATTGATTTTTCTGAACGCAAAACGTGGTCGCGTTACTGGTTAGTTGATCCATTGGACGGAACGCGTGAGTTTATTAAGCGCAATGGTGAATTTACGGTCAATATTGCTTTAATTGACAATCATGATGTGATTTTAGGGGTTGTTTATGTGCCCGTAACTGATATTTCGTACTATGCTGCTCAAGGTGTCGGTGCTTTTAAAGAAGAAGCAAATAAAGCGGCTCAAGCGATTAATACCCGCACAACTGATATGAAAAAATTAACTATTGCAGGTAGCCGTTCCCATGGTAGCCCTAAACTCAAATCATTCATTGCCGTTTTAAATACGGAAGTTGATGTCATTAGTATTGGAAGCTCATTGAAATCCTGTTTAGTTGCAGAAGGTCAAGCCGATATTTATCCCCGTTTTGGTCTTACGTCCGAATGGGATACTGCCGCCGCACAATGTGTTGTTGAGCAAGCAGGTGGTTATTTAACCGATTTAGATTTGCAGCCACTACGCTATAATACAAAAGAATCCTTACTCAACCCACATTTTTTAGTTTTTGGGGATGACTCACCAGCTTGGGCTGATTATCTCGCTCAAGTAGAAGATTAATCCAATTTGAGTTAAGTTTTAGGTTCTTTATGAATAGCTTGTTTTCATGACGTAACAAACAAGTTTTGCACTAGAAATAGTTGTGATAATTAAATCAACTGGTAATTGCTAAAGTTTACTGCTACCCTTAGATGTATATAAAGCTATCGGGTATTTTCAAACCAAGTGGTGTCGTTTTTATGAAAAAACTCGTCCTCATCCTAATTGTTGCGTTTACTGTCAGTTTTGTTGGAAGCTACATGCCACAAGCATGGGCTGCAAATAAGACGCATGTCGCAAAGTTAAAAAAAACCAAAAAGTGCAACCGATGTAATTTGAGCTATGCCAAACTCATTGGTGTGCGTTTAGTTCGAGCCAAGTTACGCAGTGCGAATTTAAAAGGGGCTAAGCTAAGAGGGGCTAACCTTCGTAGTGCCGATATGACGCGAGCTAATTTAAGCGGCGCGGAACTTCGACGAGCTAATTTAAGAGGTGCAAAATTGCGAAATGCCATATTGCGGAATGCGAATTTGCGAGGTGCTAACCTCAGAGGAGCGGATTTGCGTGGTGCTGATTTACGTGGTGCTATTTTCCGTGGCGCGAATATCAAACAAGCCAAAACCAAAGGCGCGAAAAACGCAAATTTTAAAGGCGCACGAAAATAATTGTTTTATCATTCTGGGCCAGCAGAATAGTAAAGCAATATTCACCTTGGTAATTTGGGTTTAATAAAAAACAGAATATTTTGACATAAATCAGCCTCTTTTCAGGAGTGCTGATGCTATACGATTGAATCAAATCTCCCTAATGCTTGCTTTGTCACTAAACATCTTGCTTCATTTAACACCTTTTGTATCTTAATTTTCCATTTCCAACATGCTACCTGCCAATTTTACTTTTATTTCTAGAGTGACCGCTTCCTGCGCTATTATTTTGACCATTCTTCCTGCTCCTTATAATCTTTCTTTTATACTTCACCCTGTATTTTACTCGCCTTTTCAATAACATCGTATAACATCCGTACCCAAAATTAACACTGGATGTGATAGAAAATAGAATCCAACGTCCACAGGATTTAAAGAAGTGCAAAAAGACTATTTTTCTGGAAAAAAAAGCCCATACAATCGAGTATTTAATATTTAGTGATGATACAAAACGTATTCACTATATGAGTAAGGGGCATAAAGGAAAACATCTGGCAATTTATAATTCTTTAATACTTTGCTTGTGCTAGTATTAGTAAAAGTGTCAATTTTTTAGCAGCATAGAAGCCAAAACAATAAGTTGCAGACCATAATAAACATTATTGATTTAATAATGAATAATGCGCTTGATGTTTTCTTCCTAAAGTAAATTACCCTCTTTTGTATTTGATAAATATCAGTAAGCAATACAGCTTCAATATGATGCTTGAGCATTGGGAATACATTACAAAATAGAGTGGAAAACTGCTGCTATTCCTATTTAAAGAAGGGGAGCTAAAATGAATCCTAACTATTTATTTAAAATACTATTCTATATTAATTTATTATTCAGCATTTTGTTCGC
>JAYQWJ020000478.1:0-6018 GCA_035829175.2 Candidatus Albibeggiatoa psychrophila | reverse complement strand
CAAGAAGCCATTCGTTTATGTCCCAGTAATGCCTATGCACATAATAATTTTGCTAACTTATTGGGTGAAGAAAAACAATTTGCTCAAGCTATTTCACATTATAAGCTAGCGTTGCAATACAAACCTGATTTATCAGAAGCTTGGTATGGTTTGGGTGAGGCATATTATGCACAAAAACGTTTTCCCTTAAGTTTAGATGCGTATTTACATGCTTGTACTAAAGATAGTGATGCGAAACAAAGGGTTATAAAATTATTAGAAAATAACCGTTATGCTGTGACAGAGGAAGGTGAAATTTTAGATAAAGACAGCTTATTAATGTTGTACGATAAAGCAAAACGTCAAACCATCCAAAATAATCTAGCGGCTTGTGGTCTACGTGCATCACCCAAAATGACGATTACTTTTCGCAATTTTTTATTTGATACAGCAAAAGCAACGTTACAAAATGATGAGACAACACAATTGCAGTTAACTGAAGTAGCAAAAGCCTTAAAAAGTTTATTGTCTGTTGCTGTTATCCAAATTGATGGACATAGCGATAAACAAGCATTTAAAGATGTGAGTCTTATTGAAAGCAATCGATTAAATCAAGCACTTTCCAAACAGCGAGCAGAAAAAATTAAAACTGAATTAGAACATCGCGGTGTGCCAAGTCATAAAATTCGTACTCATGGCTTTGGAGATAAAAAACCAATTTCTAAGCATTTACATAAAAATCGACGAGTTGAGATTAAAGTGGATTAGCTCAGTACAGGACATGAACTAAGTTTCTAGTTCCGACGTTCCGCAGTTAACGAATTTTTTTTCTCGTTCCAACGGTCTCCGTTGGAATGCAGCGTGGACGCTCTGCGTCCTGATTTACCATTGATTATAAACCGTTAATAATCCTTCTTTAACCGCATAATTCCGTGCATTTGAGTAACAACAAAGTCATCAATAATATTGATTATATTACGTTAGCAATTGCGTGACATTGGAAAAATATCTTTTGTGTTTACTCACATGACGCAGAACGTCTGGGCTGTATTCCAACGGAGACCGTTGGAACGAGAACTAGCTTGTTATGTTTAAATACATTGGCTTAAAGTAGTTAAAATCCCGAAGTCATATTTTTATAAAATACGGGATGCTAACTAAAATAACCCCAACTATAAGCAGCATTGCTACGCTAGACATAAAATATGGAAAGATAAAAAGTGCTAAGCCTGTGCATAAAGGAACAATCGCTTTTTGTTTTTTTCCATACATAAAAAAGCCAAGACCTATTCCATTGAATAGAACACTCCAAACCATTATTGATAAACTATTATCATCCATTTAGAAAACACCTGTTTGATTTAGATTTGCATATAATATCAAGTATCAGCGGTTTTTACTTTTGATGGTTGATTTAATCAGTTTCCCAAAGTTTTTATCCTTCTTTCTTTTCTTGGCGTAAGACATTTCATTGACCGCAGATTCTTTTTTCATTTTTATATAGTTTTCATAGCGTTGTTTAGATAATTCACCATTTTCTATCGCTGATAAAATGGCACAGCCTTTTTCGTTGGTATGGGAACAGTTATTAAATTTGCAGTTCTGAGAACGCTCGATGATTTCCAAAAAGGTTTCTTCAATACCAGCTTCTACCGACATGTTGCCAAGCTCCCTCATTCCGGGGGTATCTATGAGCATTGCCCCATTCTCTAAATGTACCAATTCGCGACTTGTTGTGGTGTGCCTTCCTTTGCTTTGTTTTTTACTAACAGATTGAGTTTCAAATTGCTGGCGACCCAATATATTGTTTAACAACGTGGTTTTGCCAACACCTGATGAGCCAATTAAACAGTAGGTCTTGCCACGTAATAAGGAATTTTTAATAGTATCAATATTTTCCCCACTCAAACTACTAAATGCCCATATAGTCACTTGAGGCGCGATGCTTAAGATACTTTCCTTTATTTTTTCAATCTTATCTTGTGGAATGAGATCACACTTGCTTAGCAAAATGACAGGAATAATGCCATTTTCGTTGATCATAACCAAATAACGCTCCAACCGTCTCAAATTAAAATTATCATCAGCAGATTGAATAATAAGGGCAACATCAATATTTGCCGAAATTGATTGAAAATTAATTATCTTTCCCGCTTTTTTTCTTTTTAATAAGGTTTTTCTAGGAATAATATCGTGGATGAGCGCGTGCGTACCATCATCATAAAAATCTGCATATACCCAGTCTCCTGTCGTTGGCAGGTCTGTAGAATAATTTGCGGTATAGAGTATATTTCTTGCTAATTCGGCAACAATATCTCTCAAACCATTGGTTATTATGTATCTATCCTTATGTACTGCAATGACTCGGGCAATGTCATGAGCAGCAACTTTATCAGCATCAAGTTTGCTTTGAAACCAATCGCTAAACCCTATATTCTCTAGTTTATCCATATTTTTTATATCTCGATCTCATGTGATATTTAATGTCAGTAGGAGCAATTTGTTAAGTATTGATATACTGCATAGACTCTTCATAATATCACTATCAATTTATACTCCTTTATTGCCATCGTACAAGCGATCATTTTGTTCTTTTCTCGAGTCAAATAACAATGCGACTTGGCTGAATTCTCAGTAGAGATGTTGCAAGCTTTAAAATCAACCACTTACAAGTAGGTTTTTATAGTTAAAATAGTTATATATAGATTAATCGAAAAATTAAATTTATAAGTAATTGCTTTTAAATATCATATTATTCAATTTGTTATAACAATATTTTTAATAACTATATGATTTATAAAGGGGCATCAACTCTATTGAACACTTTTTACTCCCAGAACCCAGAAATTCCAATGAGATAACAGAACGCTAGGCTAACAAATCAATTGGGAAAGAGTGATGAAATAGCCTACTTTTATTACTTGATTGTCACAGTCCCCTATTGAATTCCTCATTTGTGGACTTAATAATCTGATAAGGAGTATGGATATTTAGTAGTAACCTACTCTTAATTGTTTTTGATTGACAGGTGTTCACTGAACAAAGGAGTCCACAATGGTCAGCAAACTTATACGTTGGTTATTAGTCGGTGTGTTTTGCCTATTTGCACCACTCAGTTATGCAGAACAATCCAAAACGGTTGGTGACTTTACTATTCACTACAATACGTTGAAAACTGGCTTTTTAACCCCTGAAATTGCCAAAAATTATGGCATTGTGCGCAGTAAACAACGTGCGATGTTAACCATTTCTATACGCCAAGGTGAAATGGGAAATGATATTGCAGTTCCTGCGAGTATTACAGCTCAAGCGGTTAATTTAACTAAACAATTGAAAACAATTACTTTGAAAAAAGTTAAAGATGGTGATGCGCTGTACTATATTGGTACATTCAAAATCTATAATGAAGAAATTTTTGATTTTACTTTAAATGTAACCCCAGAAGGTCATGAAGGAGAACCTGTTGAAATCACATTCCGTCAGCAGTTCTTTGAAGATTAAAATAATCTAAACTTGATAAGTTATTATCCATTAAGCTCTGTTTAGTTTGCAGGGCTTTGTTATTTGTGGAAGTCGTTTGAAAGACCATGAAAATAAAGTAGATTAATTATAATCCCTTATAATAACGATAAACAAAACACTATTAAAATTCGTCATAAAATCGTATAATGAGGCGTTTAAGTAACTTATGAGTTGCTTAGTTTCCTGTTTATTTTGCTTTTTTTTGAGGGTGATAATAGTGTTAGAAGCATACCGCGCACATGTCGAAGAACGCGCCACACAAGGCCTCCCACCATTAGTTTTAACTGCCGAACAAGTTGCTGATTTAGTAGAGTTATTAAAAAATCCTCCCGCAGGTGAAGAAGACACATTAGTTAGCTTATTAGTCGACCGTGTACCACCGGGTGTTGACGAAGCGGCTTACGTTAAAGCAAGTTTTTTGGCTGACGTTGCTAAAGGCAAAGCATCTAGCCCACTGATTAGCAAAGTAAAAGCAACTGAATTATTAGGCACTATGTTAGGTGGCTACAATATCCAACCTCTTATTGACGTTTTAGATGACGCAGAAGTGGGTGAAGTTGCAGTTAAAGCATTGTCTAGCATCTTATTAATGTTTGATGCGTATCATGATGTTGCTGAAAAAGCAGCGGCGAACAGTGCAAACGCGAAAAAAGTTGTAGAATCTTGGGCAAACGGCGAATGGTTTACTAGAAAACCTAAATTAGCTGAAGAAATCAAAATTGTTGTGTTTAAAGTCCCCGGTGAAACAAACACTGATGATTTATCCCCAGCAGGTGATGCTTGGAGTCGTCCAGACATTCCATTACATGCTAAAGCGATGTTGAAAACCAGCATGAAAGGTGGTTTAGACAAAATTGAAGAATTAAAAAGCAAAGGCTTACCATTAGCTTTTGTTGGTGACGTTGTGGGTACGGGTTCTTCTCGTAAATCTGCAATCAACTCTGTTTTATGGCACATGGGTCGTGACATCCCTTGCGTACCGAACAAACGTGTTGGCGGTGTGATCTTAGGTGGCAAAATCGCGCCTATTTTCTTTAACACAGCAGAAGACGCGGGTGCATTACCTATCGAATGTGACGTTTCTAAATTAGAAATGGGTGATGTCATCACGATTCATCCTTATGAAGGCAAAATTACCAACGAAGCTGGCGAAACGATTAGCACCTTTGAAATTACGCCTGCAACCCTCCCTGACGAAGTGCAAGCCGGTGGTCGTATTCCTTTAATCATCGGTCGTGGCTTAACAGGTCGTGCGCGTGAAACTTTAGGTTTAGGCGAAACGGAACTATTCCGTAAACCTGTTCAACCTGATGACACTGGCAAAGGCTACACTTTAGCGCAGAAAATGGTCGGTAAAGCATGTGGCGTAACAGGTGTTCGTCCGGGTACTTACTGCGAACCTAAGATGACAACAGTGGGTTCTCAAGATACTACGGGTGCGATGACGCGCGACGAGTTGAAAGAATTAGCGTGTTTAGGTTTCTCTGCTGATTTGGTTATGCAAAGTTTTTGTCATACAGCAGCGTATCCAAAACCTGTTGACATCAAAATGCAGCATACATTACCTGATTTCATGCACACTCGTGGTGGTGTTTCGTTACGTCCGGGTGATGGCGTGATTCACTCTTGGTTAAACCGTTTAGTCATGCCTGATACGGTTGGTACAGGTGGTGATTCTCATACACGTTTCCCAATCGGTATCAGTTTCCCAGCGGGTTCTGGTTTAGTTGCGTTCGCAGCCGCTTTGGGTGTAATGCCTTTAAATATGCCTGAATCTATATTGGTTCGTTTCAAAGGTGACATGCAACCGGGTGTGACTTTGCGTGACTTGGTTAACGCGATTCCTCATGCTGCGATTCAACAAGGTTTATTGACTGTTGCTAAAGCGGGTAAGAAAAACATTTTCTCTGGTCGTGTTTTAGAAATCGAAGGTTTGCCAGATTTGAAAGTGGAGCAAGCATTTGAATTATCTGATTCTTCTGCGGAACGTTCAGCGGCAGGTTGTGCGGTTTATTTGAACAAAGAGCCTATCATTGAGTACATGAGTTCTAACGTCACATTGATGAAATGGATGATTGCGAACGGTTATAAAGACCCACGTACTTTAGAGCGTCGTATTAAAGCGATGGAAGACTGGTTAGCAAATCCTGAATTATTAAGCCCAGATGCAGACGCAGAATATGCAGCGGTGATCGAAATCGATTTGAGTGACATCAAAGAGCCTATCTTAGCGTGTCCTAATGATCCAGATGACGTTAAATTATTGTCTGAAGTGGCTGGCACTAAGATTGATGAAGTGTTCATCGGTTCTTGTATGACGAATATTGGTCATTACCGTGCAGCGGCTAAAGTATTAGAAGGTCAAGGCACAGTACCAACCCGTATGTGGGTTACGCCTCCAACCCGTATGGATGAGCATCAGTTGATTGAAGAAGGTGCTTATTCTACATTTGGCGCGGCTGGCGCACGGACTGAAATGCCGGGCTGCTCATTATGTATGGGTAACCAAGCGCGTGT